>JAJONP010000195.1 GCA_021323555.1 Gammaproteobacteria bacterium
ATTTTCGTTCTGTGCCTGGCATCGTTCATTGGCTGAATCAACATTTCCAAAAAATTCTACCCAAAGATGAAGAGATTGCAACAGGGGCAGTTTCCTATAGTGCAAGCATCGCAAACGCTGGTGCAACGGATAGACAAGCGGTGACATTACATCCGTTAATGAATACCACGCCACAAACACAAGCTGCCTCTCTTGTGCAATTGATTCAGCAAATCAAACTCGAGAATGTTAAAAAAAATAAACATGAAACAATTGCAATTTTAGTACGTTCTCGTACGCATTTAACTTCGATTATTCCCGCTTTAAAAATGAATAATATCTCTTATAAAGCGATTGATATTGATCCATTGAGTACACGCCCTGTCATTCAAGATCTGATGGCGCTCACGCGCGCATTATTGCACCCTGCGGATCGGATTGCATGGCTTGCATTACTACGCGCACCGTGGTGTGGGTTAACACTTCATGACTTATTGATACTCACAGATAATCATTCTACTATCACTCTCATAGAGCAATTAAAAAATGAACTCTGTTTACAAAAATTAACTTCCGATGGCCAACAGCGTTTAGCGCGTATTTTACCTGTTTTGCAGCTTGCGTTGCTTGATCGCTACCGATATTCATTACGTACCTGGCTTGAAAACACCTGGGTTGCATTAGGTGGTCCGGCTTGCACAGAACTGGCTGATGATTTAGAAGATGCAAAGGCTTATTTTGATTTATTAGAAAAACTTGATAAAAACGGGGATTTTCCTGATAGCCAGGCTTTGGAGCATCACGTTAATTTATTATATGCAACGCCTCAACATCACCCCGATAATACGTTACAAATCATGACAATTCATAATGCCAAAGGGCTTGAGTTTGACATTGTGATTCTCCCTCACTTGGAGCGCAAATCACCGAATGAAGATAAACAATTATTATTATGGATGGAACGTCCACGGCCAACGAAGAATAACGCTTTGATTATCGCGCCTGTTCATGCGGTCGGAGAATCGGATGATACTATTTATCAGTATATTAAACGCCAACACGCGATTAAAAATGATTATGAAACTGGAAGGCTGCTGTATGTCGCAGCGACTCGTGCGAAACAACAATTACATTTGTTTTTTTCATGCACACAAGAAAATAATAAAATAATAAATCCTCCATCGAATAGTTTACTTGAAAAGCTGTGGTATTCTATCACTCCGACCGAGCTATCCTTCTTAGAGACACCTGATACATCATTACTTTCTCCCGCAAAAAGGAATCGTTGTATTCGGCGATTAACACTGGACTGGATCAATCCTATCAAAGAAACCACTCTACGCCACTCGATTGCTTATCATCTAAAGAAAAAGGGATTTCAATTACCGAATACTGTTTTTAAAAATACAGGTATTTTTATTCATCAAATTTTACAACAAATTAGCCTTCACGGTGTGTCATGGTGGACAAGTCAATCTTTAGAAACACAAACATTCTATGTTAAACGTCAATTATTACAATCAGGCGTACTGCCGAGCCAACTTCCTACCGCAATAAAAAATGTATTTAAAGCGATTGATAACACGTTACAAGACCCTCGTGGGCAGTGGATCTTGCAAACACACTTAGAAGCTCAAACTGAATTACAATTAACAGCTTTAATAGATAACAAAATTAAAGCGATTATTATTGATAGAACATTTATTGATGAATCAGGGATACGTTGGATTATTGATTATAAAACAGCCTCATTTATTGGAGAAAATGAAGAGCCATTTTTAAATGAAGCACAGGAAAAATATTGTCAACAATTGGTAGACTATGCAACAGCCCTACGCGCGATAGATTCACGTCCGATACGCTTAGGTTTATATTTTCCTATGTTACCTGCTTGGCGTGAATGGGAGTATGCGGGAGTGTTCACACTCTAATAGGCAAATCGCGCTTATTCAACCTGGGAATGCTTATGAGTATATTGCTGAAGAATTGACAAGCAAACGATTTCTTGTCAAACTTCCCACATGAAAAATTTTGGAAAAATACCGCTTATTTTATTATTCGAGATGATGGCTGTGTCATTGTTGACTCCCTTTATGCCATTAATCGTTCAACAATCCTTATATGCGCTTAGCCTTAGCATCAAATCAGGTATCGTTTTTTTATTGCCACTCATTATTTTTGGACTACTGTTTAAAACTACTACTCATTTAGCGCGCCAGGCGACTACTGTTATTCTTTTTGTCATTGCGCTGGTATGCTTATCGAATACAACCTCTACTTTTCTTAGCCACTACGTAGGTGCGAGAATTTATCATTTTGATATGTCATTATTACTTCCTAAAACAACGGCTGGATTAACGCCACTGTGGTCGTTCACCTTACCCAAAATTATTCCCAATGATAAAGCAATGCTTGCGGGAATCGTGCTTGGCATCTTTTTAGGTAACTACTACCCTGAGCGTGCAAAAAAAATAGCTGTGCAGTTTGAGAAGATCATCAATAAATTACTCTCTTTTATTATTTATGCCATCCCTATTTTTATTGCCGGTTTTGTCGTTAAGTTACAAGCAGACGGTGTCATCTCAATGATTGCTAAAGATTATTCAGTAATCTTTACCATTGTGGCACTCGCACAGATTACCTACATTTTCACAGCTTATTTTATTTTAAATCGCTTTCGACTGAAAGATACGTTTTATAGTATTAAAAATATGTTACCCGCGGCTCTTGCTGGTTTTAGCACAATGTCTAGCGCTGCTGCTATGCCTTTCACTATTTCTGGTGTCAAAAATAATTCAAAAAATCCAGATTTGGCATCCTCCGTCATTCCTGCTACGGTTAATATTCACTTGGTAGGAGATTGCTTTGCGATTCCTATTTTTGCTTATGCTGTGCTTAAAAGCTTTGGCTTTCCTGAACCTACTTTAGCAATGTATTTAGTATTTGTATTTTACTTTGTGCTTGCAAAATTTTCTGTGGCTGCGATTCCGGGAGGTGGCATTATTGTGATGCTTCCTATACTTGAATCTTATCTTGGTTTCAATGCAGAAATGCTATCACTGATTACTGCGTTGTATATTCTCTTTGATCCTGTAATTACTTGCGCGAATGTACTTGGGAATGGTGCCTTTGCCTTGCTGGTTGATAAACTTCGAGGGAGAAAGCTTTGTAAGCGAAGCGTTCACGTTTGAGAAGAAGTCCGTATTTGGCCAATCTTGTAGGGTGGATTAGACGCGTTTTTTGCGTCGTAATCCACCAAATAAAATTGCATTATCAAAAAGCTATAAGGTAGATTTGATTTGGTGGATTACGACGCAAAAAACGCGTCTAATGTATAGACTGGGGACATAGTAAACACTTGTTCGGGGACATAGTAAACACTTTAATATGGCATATTTAACACTCAGGAGAGCCGATAATTCTCAATGCGATATCTCCATAGACCATACTTGTCATGCGATAAAGATTTACCAAAAACACGTGGGTTTTTTAGCGGAGAAATTTTCTTGTTTAAGAATTTAAGTATCTTTTTTTGGATAGATTTATCCAGTTTTTTAAAAGCCTTACGTACATTCAGTCTAAACTCAATCTTCCATCCCAATGTCTTTTAACTCCTCTTTTGAAAATTCTAAATCTCTCACCACTTCAGCGATAGAATAATTTTTCCCTGGCTCTTTCAATGCATGAAGAGCATCATAAGTATCCTCTATATCTTCAAGATAGCTAAGAATAGCTTCACGAGCGTAGAATGTCTTGGTTCTATGAGTTTTTTTAGCTAATTTACTTAGTCGATTATCCATATCATCTGTCAATCTAATAGTCAGTGAACGCATATATCCCCCTTTCCTCTTTTTTAACAAGTTGTCTTACGCGTCTTACTTGTAAGTATATAATAGCCAGAGGGAAATAGCTACTCACCTATATGACAAACAATACCCTCTAAATTCTCAGCGCTTATTTTGCGAACTAACGTACTCGCTGAAAGTGAATAAAGCCCTAATAATGTCAATAATTGTAAGAAAATCAATACAATAACTAGCACTATTCCTTGCTGTTTATAATGCCACATACAGATATTCGCTTTTTTTTAAATGGGCTTGATTGAGAGAAGAGAATAATAATTTAATAGATACAGCTCTCACTTTTGAACTCTCTGTTATTTGATCTGCGGGATATTCAACAAGCTGATGATTTTCCAATACCGTATACTTTATTTTCATTTCATTGATGCCTTCAACTAATTCTATTTTTTTAAATGGCTTTGATGTTGTATCTTGATAATATAATGCATAAATAGCTGCACCCACGGTATCTTTCCTGTTTGTTTTTTCTATAAAATAATAGTTAATTCCTAATTTATTATTTTCCAATGGATGATTTTTAAGGGCAGATTTTAAAAAAGACTTTGCTATTCTGCTATTTTCTATCAGAGTAATAATCGCTGTTTGAGTTTGCTGGCTATGCTGTGTTGCTAAATAAACAGCACTTAAGCTAGTTAATATCAAAAGACTTAATGTCAGTGCAATCATTAATTCGATGAGGGTGGTACCTCTATTATTTTTTGTGTTAAATTTATATTTTGCCTTTCCCACGAAGATTCTCCCCAATAAAGTATAATTTCATAGAATGGATAATGACCTACGACTAGCCCTTTTCCTTTTGGCAACAATTGCTGATTTTCTTTATTCCATATCTGAATTTGCTGCTCGAGACCTGAATTTTCACTTAAGGCATGCAATCGTTCAGCCATATTATTGAGTTGACCTGTTGCAATATTCAAATAATATGAATTGCGTACGGAACGCAGTGAATATACTTGCATCGCATCAAAACCTAATATAATAAAAGCCAATAATAATAAACTTACTAAAACTTCAAGCAAGCTGAAGCCTGCGATACGGTCAATAAACATGTGGAATTCCCAAAAAATTAGAAACAAAAATATGAAGAGATAAATCTTAAGAATTTAAAATAGCAGAGAGGCACACTATACAATATTAAACATCATTTCTGTTAGCTATATCGCTTCAATATCATTATCCGCTTGCCTACCGACTGACCATTGAAGTTTTTGCGCTACCAAAGCATTTAAACTAATACCTGCTCGCATTGCCTCAATCGCCAGGGCGCGATGAATTCGATTATCAATTCTAACATTGAATTGCCCGCTATATTCTTTTCGAGTGGGAGCAACGGGTATTTTGTCACCATTTTTTCCGTAGCTTTCTTTCATTGCTTCCCAAGCTTCCTTTAACTCAAATACAGCTTCTTCTGCTGAAGAACCACACGCTGAAACACTTGGCAATTCAACAAAGTGTGCGATAAAATCACCATCGTCATCTTGAAAAAGGTGAATACTAAAGCCATCAAGTTCATTACGCCTGGTTGGTTACACGCGTTTTGTCAAATTTAATTTATCTTTTAAAAATCAAACAGATAAAAATTTCTAAAAAGCTAACACACCTTATTTTTAATGAGATATACCTATCAAAAAAGTAAATTTTATCGTATAATTAAATTTTAAAAATTTAGAAGCTAGAATAGGGTTTAATATTATGAGTCATGCTGTTAGTTTTGATACTTTAGCTTATGCCAGGAAACTGAAGGAGGCAGGCATCCCTGAAAAACAAGCAGAAGCCCAATCTGCTGCACTGTCAGAGATATTTGATTATCAAGCAGCCACAAAAAAAGATTTGCAAGACGCCGAATTACGATTAATATCTCAATTTGAAATTAAAATATCAGAAATGAAATCTGAGATTATTAAGTGGGTGGTGGGCTTGTTTTTCGCGCAATCCGCTTTAATCATTTCTTTTTTAAAGATCTTTCATGGGTAATTTTGCTCAATAAAACCTGCTGGCACTTTTATTCTCCCATCTTCAACATTTCCCAATATTTTTCATAAAGCAGAGCAGCTTCATTGCTAATACCTGTTTCAAATTCACCGCGACTTAAAATCTTTTTTGAAGGATAAATAATAGGATTATTTTTTATATTGGATGGCAATAATTTTTGCGCGGCTAAATTAGCGGTAGCGTACTGTGTATACAGTGCTATTTCTTTAGCAATATCAGGACGCAAGAGAAAGTTAAGGAATAAATAAGCATTTTTTAAATGCGGTGCATTCTTAGGAATAGCCAGGGTTTCTACAAAAATACAAAACCCTTCTTCTGGATAATTAAATCCTAGGTTTGGATTTTCTTGTTTTGCTTTTAATAAATCTCCATTCCAACCCATGCCTACTAATGCATCTTCATCAATCACTGTGGATGCAATCGAATTATTAAACACTTTAATATTAGGCCATAAAGTTTTTAATTTAAAATAGGCTTGTTTAATATGCTGAGGATCGCTGTCATTCACTGAATAACCCAACACACGAAAAGCCATACTAAACACGTCTCTCGGATCATCTAATACTAAAAGTTGTTGATGAAATTTCGCATCCCACAAATCAGACCAATGCGTCACATCATGCGATTGATAAGCATTTTTATTAAAGAAAATACCTGGCACACCCCATACCAATGGAATGCTGTAATTATTTTTTGGATCATATTTTTTATCTAACAATAACGGATTCAAATTTTTAAAAGCAGCTAATTGCGTTTTATCTAATAACGTAAGTAGGCCTTGGCGGCGCAAGCGATCTGTGCAATCTGCACTGGGTTCAATGATATCGTAATAGGGTTGTTTCAGGGTGCGGAGTTTAGCAAAAAGCACTTCACTGCTTTCATAAGTGCTCGCATTGATTTTAATTCCTGTTTCTTGATAAAACTTTTGAATGACAGTTTT
>JAJONP010000196.1 GCA_021323555.1 Gammaproteobacteria bacterium
AGAGCATGTATTTTAATTCCACGTCTGACAGTCAAAACTTAAACGACAGTCGGGCAGCATAAAATTGCCAAACTGTCAGATCAAATCTTGTCTTTTACAGTTAAGGGTTTTTATTCTGACTTGAAGAAGCGAGTGAGCTCCCTTTTGTGTCCATCTCATTTGCTGTTTTTTGGCCATTCTTCTGCTAATAACTTCGTTAACAGTTGATTCAGCAACAGCTGATGAAACCTCTTCTCCGTGATTATAACGTTCACTATAATTTGGAATAAATGGAACATTCACCTTAATATACTCATAAAATTCACAAATGGTTTCTCCAAGTTTATACTTTTTACTCTCTTTTCTTTCGACTGATAAATTGAAATCAAAATCCAAAGAATCTAACGCTTCTAAAGCTTTATACGTATTGCCGTGCCAAAGAAACCATTTGATTCTGTCTAATTCTTTCTCAAAACCTGGATAATCTTTCTCCATTATTGTGCCCTTTGATATCTGTTTTATAACAGTTATTCGCATAGTCACATGAAACCAATCTAAAATGTGTTCAGAGCGCGGGCTCAAAAAAAGAGGAAGGTCGCGAACGGTATCCCCTCCATCTGTTATAAAAGTGATGTCTTGGTTGAGCTGAAGACCTTGGTTATGCAACATCTCGTAGAGTTTTCGCTTGGGTTTTTTTTCATAATTTGTAACATAGCCAAACCTCTTTGGCTCATTGCCCTCTTGTATACTTTTACCAACAATGACTTCAAACCATCCAGCTTTTCGGTTATCTCCGTCTCTTGCATGAACATAACCTCCGTCAAGACTCACTGTAATGGGTGTATCAGGTCTTGGCAACTGATTCCAATCCCGTTGACACCCTTCAATGAAGACTGATTTTTCTTCTTTTAATTCTGCCTCTAAGCGTGTTGATACTTTTTGGATATTATTAAAAATAGAAGAGGCATATGTTTCTATGGGGAGGACTTCTTCTAAAAGTTTAACTGTCACCCCATAGGACATCAACGAAGCCCATTTAGCTTCTAAATAACTCAGTTCAGGAGAGATGTGTTCCCCCAAGATTGAAGACAAAGGACTAAAACTGAGCTGAGATTGAGGGCGACATTTGCAGGTCAATAACCGTGGACTTCTAAGGCAGATCTTACCAAAAAGAGTTCTATAAGTTAAGGAGTGGTATTCTTGAATAGAACGTGTTGAAGCGCAGCAGGGACAAAGGCGATGATGAAAAACAAGATCTTTTATTTGATGATCTACCATCTTTTTTTGAATTTCAGAATTAATTATTTTTGATTCTCTTAAGGTTAAACCCAAAGTTTCAGCTGATAGTTCCTCTCTTTCAAGGCAGGTTATGTCTTCGATTAAGTTCTGATTCTCAGCCTCAATTATAAGTTGAATTCTAATCTTCATCTTGAACCTCCTCTATTGTTGGTTGGCTTTCTTCACTGTGATTAAAAAACTGTCGAAATTGCCGGTTTATTTTATGTCGATCAAATTTATGGCGAGTCTCCCAGTATTGAAGGTTTTTTAGGGTGTCTTCTAAAAGATCACGATCTTTTTCCTCTATGTATAGCTGCAATACTTCTCGGATTTTTTCTTCAATTCTCCAAGGAACGTTATCAGCCATCAATTCCATAAAAGCCTCGGCACCTCCAGAATCTTCAGGAATAGAAGCATAATGTCCGCCTACACAAAGTGGGTATGTCTTTTTTGGATCAAAGGGTAAAATCTTTTCAAGTCGGATCACGTGTTCCCAACAGTCATAGAAATTGTATTCATAAATAAATTTTTCATTAATCCTAAACTGAAAATCTTTCAAATAAACCTTGTTGGGATTGTCTGAAAAATTCATTCCCCCATCATGGTAAACACCGTACTCTTTTCCCCAGATATTAAATCGGTTCAAGTGATAATCCCCCCACCCCATGGAAATTTGAATCGCATAATGAAAATCTGCAATACTGCTGTTGCTTGTCATAAGAAGACGTCGCCAAATCATAGGGCTAATTCCCTTAATGAAAAACTGAAACTGGTAAACTTCTAATGAACCTTCTTGAGGCATTGCACAGAGATTCCATTTTTATAAGGCCGCTTAAGTAAGCTTTGCGAATAAGGGCAAAGGCAACCCTGCTTTTTGTTAAGCTTATAGTTGAAAATAACATATTTTCTATATGTTTTTCTCATGAATTTCCTCATTTATCAAGGCGTTCATGAACATTTAGTTTAGACATGCACATTTCACTGAATTTGATCAAATTCAGGCAGCCTTGTCTCTAATTCTCATGGATAAGTTTATTTTTAGCCGTTCGATGACGTGCCTTTAATTCTACATCAATATATCTATCGGTAATTGCTCCTGAACCATGCCCTGCATCGTCCCGGACGTGTTCACGCGGTCTGTGTTTCACATCATCTGAAATCCCTGTATGGCGGAGCCAATGTACTGTTGCTGTTGTTAAAGATTCTGCCTCTTCGTGGTGGTTATCGTTTATTAGACGAAGAGTTGTTTGATCAAAACAATATTGTACAATTTTGCGAATATAGGAGGTATTTGTTATAGGCCCTTGTCCTTTTGTTTTTGGTATAAGGGGAGATTGGTCCGCTGGCGAGGGTAGGGAAGATAATCCTAGAAATTGTCGCCATCTTTTGAGAGCTTCGAGCATAGTATCACTCACAGCTATTTGTCTTTTTTTATTACCCTTACCAACAGTTGTAAACCACCAATTATTGTCGCTATCACGATGAAAATGATTCATCAATGGAATCCATCGGGGACTCGCTGTAAGCTCAGAAATGCGCAAATACATTGAATAGAGTGCCGATAAAAGAAACAAAGTGCGTTCATGCGCTTCTGGGTGTGTTTCTGCCATTTCTTTCGCTGTTGTCATAACATAATCCCATTGTAAATCAGATAGCCGTCTAATTTTTGGCTGAGATTGTGATTTTTGAATAAATTTACTCTTTTGTCGTATAAGAGCAACTGGATTCATGTAGACATACTCTTCTTGAAGAAGATAATTATAAAATGTGCTTAATATAGCAAATGTTTCTTTAACGGAACTTTGGGTAAAATTGAAATCCTTAGAGATTGGGCGTTCTCCTTTTTGGTAAGCTGCCTTGGATACAGTCGCTATAAAGGGGCGCCACTGTGGGTTTGGAGAACGAATTCCCTCAACTTTAATAAAACGAGGAACCTTTGTTGTACCAATCCAGGATTTAAGGGGTTTTTGACAAAAATAAATAAAATGTTCAATATCTTCACGTTTGAGTTGATTTAAGGGCTTTTCAGCAACAAATGTACACCAATGAAGAAGCCTTTCAATTTCGCGTCGGTACGAATTAAATGTGCCTTGGCTGCCTTTGTAAGCTTTAAGAAAAGCAAGTGCGTGAGTATAATCGCCTAAGATTTCATTGTTTGATTCGGATAAGATTCTTGCAAGATCAACGTCATCGATGTGTTTAATATCATCAAAAATAGGTAGGGGTGATTTCATGATTTGGCATACCCAGATGTTGCTTTGTTTATGGTTAAAATATTAAAAAAACATGGTTTTTAAGTCTTTTTTAAGCCCTATTACAATAAGAGTGATTATAGAAAACCACAACCCAAAATTATACCCCCCTACCCCGACCACCCGGTTTTGGATAGTCTCCATCTTGCAAACAAACTCCGCATTGGCTTTCGCAGGAATACACCATTCTCTTTTCAGCCAAGGCTTAAGTTCGTTTTTTTTAATGTCTGGCGTACTGTTTCAGTAGCAATGCTCTCAACAATGTCCAAGGAAACCAGTTGATCGGCTAACAGTCTTAAAGTCCAGCGCGACCTCCCTTCAGGGGCTTTGCTACAGCAGATTGCAATAAGTCTTGCTTCTTGCTCACCATCTAACTTCCTTGGTTTCGTTCGGCTAGGACCTTTATGGTTAAGAGCGGCTTCCAATCCTTCTTCAACAAATCTTTGTCGTACCCGGCACACTGTTTTTGAGCTAATATTCTCTAAATCTTTAATGCTGTCATCTTTAAGGTTTGCTCCTGCTTCGCTAGCATCTGCCCTCAATAAAATTCGAGCATGAATGAGTTTTCTAGCCGCAACTTTCCCTTTCTTTGTCAATCCTATGAGGTAGTCTCTTTCCTCTCTCGTCAAACGAACAACATACTTTACTGTTTTTTTCAACATGGGATTTGCTCCTTCTTGCGGTTGTTCTGTCCGAAAGAAATTATATCCCACTTTGAGCTTGATTGATAGACAATCCTATATAGTCAATGTACTAGTATGTATGTTCAGGATACGACTATATTAT
>JAJONP010000046.1 GCA_021323555.1 Gammaproteobacteria bacterium
CATCTGTTAGGGTTGCAGAGGTAGGCTTATCTTCTGTAGAAACTGTTGCAGGGGAATCGATTGTTTTTATTTCTGGGGATTGTGCTGGAGAATGAGTGGTTTCCCTCTCAATCATCAGGTCATTGGGAGTTTGTGTGTTGGTTTCTTCTGCAGCGTCTTCTTGTTCCCTGCGGTTGAAATGCCTTCCTTTGTCGGCTAAGCGTTTTAGCAAAGATTGTCCGGCGGGAGTATTGAGTGGTGTTAATGCTTTTTTCTTTTGCTCAAAGTTATGGTTGTGGTCATGGGATTGACTCATTGGGCTTCTCTCCATAAGCGATTGGCTTCCTGGTTTAATCGAAAATGTACCCACCGGTGTAAGGGGTCTTGCACTAAGGTAAAAACGGATTTGCCCGCTAATACTTCAAGTGCCTCTTGTAAGGGGATCGCTTGAAACTGCCGATTGACTAAAGGCAATGGCTGGGTAAGCATGGCTTTTTCAGCAGGGGTGCGCTGCGCTTCTGGAATCAATGTGTAACTTGAAAAGCGCAGTAAGTAATTCATGGCATCACCTACGGTTGTGATAGCAGAGGGAAAAGTGACGCTTACTACCGCCAAGAGCGGATTGATTTGGGCAGCTGTGGGTTTTGTGGTTGCGGTGACATAACGTCCTACCTCAACATTGTCATTGCCCGCATAGGTAAGCGATGGAGCCATGAAGCTAAACAGGAAGCCAAGCAGCATGCAGAAGGCCGCCGTGCGGTGACACGAGAGCCAACGCACGCGATCCCACCTGCAGAAATGCGGCATTCGTTTGGTTGTTAACATGGGGTTTTCCAGTGATTGTAGAGATACAGATCGAAAACTATTCCGGTTTCTGGGACACAAAAGAAAACACCCAGACTAAGCTGGGTGTTTTCTGTGGAGTTAGACGGAGAGGGTTATCGTGTTTACGGTATAGTGGTTGGTAATGGATTTTAACCGTACAGTTGATACAACTCAACCACCATAGCGATACGCTAACATAAACGGCTGGCCTTTTGCAAGTGTTTTGTTATCAAAATTTTTTTTGAGTATTTTTTAACACCTTTGTAAAAATTAGTTTCTCGCACTTAACCTGCCAGATAACCACGTCTTTGCCATTTTTACACACACTTTGAATTGTGAAAAAGACACATTGGCTTTCTTGGCTTTGTGTTTGATTAACCCTGGGTCGAGATAATATACCCGCAGCACTGTTGCCAATTGTTTATTATGCGCATCCAATTCGACCACCAGCCGTTCCATTTCTTCTGCCCTTTCATTGCTGGGGGGATAATGGATGCCGGTACCCGAAATCAATACACCTCCTTCGTCTCTTAATCGAGCCTCTATGGTTTTAGAGGGATAGCCCAGCCCATGATGATTGTAACGAATCAACCAATCTGCCCATTCTTCCAAACGGTTGTCCAGGTAATGTTCGCTGATGATACTCATTGTTCCTCCGTTTTGGTGATTAGGTTTTGAGAGGGGATGGAGATGACACACTCATGCTCGAGTAAAAGCCCATTGCGGCATTCCAGTATTCCCCGAAAACCTGCAGTGGATTGAGCGTTAAGTGCAGGGGGTCGTTTGAGGTAATGTTGGTATTTCTGGCAAAACTCCCGCTGCTTAAAAGGCAAATCACTTTCCTGACTACGGCACAGGTGTAACCAGCCGCCCATCTCTTGCAACACGTAGGCAATGAGAGGGTCTTCAAATTTCACACTGCCATAAGCGCCCACCCGCGAAATGGTTTTAACAACCACATTCCACGCCTTAATCGCTTTGGCTTCATCATCGCCTTGTAGATACGACAATACGTCTGCAGGTGTTGGAAAAAACCGCCCGCGGTGCTTGTCTCTGACATGTTGATTTAACGCTTGGTGAATAGTGTGAAGGGGGTAATGCTCTAAGGCTTGCCAATAGAGTTCTATCAAAACAGGCGGTAAGGCTTTTTCATACAATGTGCCAAGGGTATTGAGCAGTCTTAAGAAATCCTTCATGTCGCATTTAATCATGGGCTTTCTCCTCTTCGTAGAACAGAGGCTTCGCCTGCTTTATAGATATTTTTAAAAATTGAGTTGTGGGAAAAAAGAAATACCTGTCGCATCTCTGATGCGACACAGTGGCTATTAGCCAAGAGACATAAGGATTGACGCTGACGCGTCTAACTATACCTTCCTTCCTTACTATTCTTATATATAACCTTACTTCCTTAGCATGGTAACAACCGTGGCGCGTCACTGTCGTTACAATGACGCGTGAAAGCCCTCTTTTGGCATTATTTTTACCGCTGCTCTCTTTAATTTCCATGAATTTTCTCCTCAAATGTAGACTTATCCACAGCTTGTCCTTCATAAACTTGATTTTTTCCCGTTTTTTGCTGCATCCAGGCCATTAAAGTCTCTTCGTTCTGTGCTTCGAGCCGCTCTGTTCGGCTCTGAACATGGGGCGGATTAGCCTTGTTGTGGATAAAACGGTCGATGTGTTCAGCATCTCTTAAGATTAACTCCAGGCTATCGTAACGTTGACCTTGCTCGTTATGTCCCATGTTATAAGGGGTTAAGCTGCAACCTGTGATGGCATCACATAATTGATTCATGGAATAACCCGTTTGTAAGGCCTGTTCGATGACCTTTTGACGTTTGTTGTCAAATTGAGCATCTAAGTGGTTTAAAGTGACTTTCCAATGAGTAAATATGGTTTCTACTGAAGGTGAGAGGGGGTTAGCAGGGGTATGAGTACCCTTAGCAGGGGCTTTGAGGTCACTTGGAGGTGCTTGTTGGGTGCTGTGGTCGGGTTGACCTGGGGGTGGCGGCAGGATACTCGGCATTTCACGCCCATTGATGGGTTGATGATCCCGCCACGAAGGAATGTAGCCATATTGACTGCCTCTGGCGCGGTAGCATTTAACAAAACCATATTGCCGCAGGGTTTTTAATACGGCATTCATATCGAGATCATCGTAAGGCAGAATTTGGCTTTTTAATTCTTTGGCACGCCATTTAAAACGCCCTTCTTTATCACAGCAGCCAAATAAGCCCACAAAAGCGATCCGAATGGGCAATTGGCTTTTTGCTTCAGCCTCAAATAGCTTTTCATGGTGAAACAAGTCCGGTTTGACATAACGCATGCGTTGCATGATGTTGCTCCTCTTAAAAGTGGATTTAAAAAACAAGAACACGAAAAACAAAGACGATGTCATTTCATAAAAGAGCCTCCTCCTTTGTTGAATCAAGAGGGGTAAGGTTCAGAGAGATAAAAGGTGATGGTTTAGATCGGGATTGAGAAGGTATATGTTCTTTGACAAAAGCGGCTTGGAGAACGGGGGCTTCCCGTGCGACTTTGACAGCCCTATACAGCGCACAACGCTTTTCATCGACTGCCTGAATCAAATCGGGGATAGCGTATTGTACGATAACCCTGGCTTGCCGGTAGCTTTCATGGTTGTTAAACCCTAGACAGTGTGCGATACGCGTTCTCTTATCATGAGCAAAAAAAGTCAAATCAACTTCTGCAAAATTTTGCAGAAGTTGGGGGGCTGAAAAGGGCATTTTCGGGGTTTTAAGAGTGTGTTCTTCTGTGGAGATCCTTTTTCTTAACAAATCAGTGCGCTTGCCCTGATGATTACCCATACGGTTTTCCAAGTATTCACCTAAGAGGGCGCGTTCACTGATAGGGACTAAAGATTGGAGGTAAAGGGGATCATATAAACCGGCTAATAAGGTAATAGCATCCATGATAATAACGGGTACCTGGGCTTGTCCTTTTTGTTGATAAAAACGAAAGGTGGTGTAACCACAGAGCAGATGTTGCTTTTCATCAATGAGAATCGGTTTTTTCGCAATATCAATGGATAAATCGTCTCGATATTGTTTTTCTTCCACGTTTATTGAGGTAAGGGATATAATCTGCGGTATTGCTTTATAAGGCTTTTTATCGCGGTTTTTTACCAACTGATTGACATCAGTTTCGCCAGGGCAAAGCCGCTCTATACTGACACCCGTGAGATCTGAAATCAGTAAGGCATACTTGTAATCGGGTGACATCGCGGGATCGCAAATCCAGTTGCCTAAACGCGATTGCCACACGCCAATGGCATTGGCTAATGCCGTTTCACCACCGGCAATACGACACGCTTCCAAGAGCGCTTGTTGACGTATGTGATAATGCAGACAATAGCTCATACGAAGACATCCTGTCCTTTTTATCAAAGAGCAGAACATCCTTGTATTCGTGTCTTAAGCGTGAGGGCTAATTGTTGTTATAAAGATCTATTCAAGGACAATTTATCAGAGATAAACATCAACGAGTTGTTAATTTTTCGAGTATTTTTAAATCAAAAAGAAGGGTTTTTGTGTCTAAAAGAAAGACAAAAAAGCGGTAAAACCCCAAGATCAAAAAATCTCGTTGTCGATGTGTAAAAAACATAGGCAGGCATAAACCAAAAATTTACGTCTACGCGTTGAGAGGGTGGCTTCTATCGAAAAAAGCGGATATACTACGCTTCAATTTGTCGATCATAAGCCGAATAAAACAAAGAAGCACACGTACAAAGTGACGTTATGCAATCATAGCAACAATAATAGTTTTTGGGGCGCCGAATGAGACAAGGAGCATTATGCAATATGACTCATTCGGTTTTTTTGAGGATAATCATCATAGGTATGACTATCCCTCTGGCAAAATAAATCGGCCTCTTCTGTACTGCTCTTACCCTTTCATAAAAGTTTTTTCTAAACCTAAAGAGATAGCACAGTTTTAATGTTTCTGTGTGGCCTAGTATTATGTCGAGATTAAAGACGCTTACTTGTTTTCTAATATAAAAACCAGCAGTTCAATCTAAATTCACGGCAAGAAGAAATACTTTCCCAAGCTGGAAAGCCCTCTAATACCTTACTTGATGAGGTTAAAACCTACTCACCCCATCTTACGGGTTAGCCTACCGATTAACAGCCAAGGGGGCTATACCTGAATTCAGGTATAGCCATTAATTTATTGATCGTTTATGAATAATTAAGGTTTTTATTTCAGCAAGAAGGGGGTTATTTAGGACAACCCGAGTGACTTTTTTTCTGACAAAAGAGAAGCGGCGTTTTCCCAAAAAAGAGGTCGCTTGCAAGG
Organism: Gammaproteobacteria bacterium; assembly: GCA_021323555.1. Next base: position 5,122 of record JAJONP010000046.1, read on the forward strand.
TTGTAATTGGTAGAAAATCATGGTGATTTTGATAAATATACAGCATAATCTATGATGTCCACAACAGGGTGAGTAGCTTTGTATGGTTAATCAAGTTCCGTTTATATTAAGTTTGGGCTATAGAAAACAGATAGACGAGGCGTGCAAAGGGCTAGAGGAGTTAAATCTAAAATATTTTGTTATGTATATCGTTTTCAACGATGGAAGCCGTTTTGTCCTCTCTAACATTTACCATATGCTGGTTCCCTATTATATAGAGGGTTTTTATAAAGAAGATTACCATGTTAAGCCTGAAATAATACGGTCAACGGATCACTATCTCTGTGATCAGGCCAATGTCACTTCATCAAGATTTAAAATAATGCTTGAAGAAAGAATGAATGTACATAGAGCTTATTATATAGTGCGAGATTGTGCTGAATGTACTTTTATATTTGGTGCAATTAAAGGAGAAAAATTTGATAATTATAAGAAGATTTATGTCAATACTATTAATGATTTCGAAAATTTCTGCATAACCTTTGTCGAAAAAACCTTGAATATTATTAAAGATTATAATCCCCTTTATAAAAAAGCATTTATTTTTACAAACCCCCAACTGCTACGAGCCGTCATTAAAAGAGGTTATCCTGCCAGTGAAGATCTGACTGAAAGAGAAAAAGAGTGTCTATGGTGGGCATCAAAAGGTAAATCAATAAAAGAGGTAGCTAAAATTTTGCAAATTAGTCCTTTAACAGCTGAAACACATAACAAGAATATACGTGATAAATTACACTGCTCGACTATTATTGAAGCGGTAGTAGAGGGAATACATCGGGGGATGGTCGGCAGGATAAATCCGATGATGCAGCAAAATAGGTTTTTTAACCCCAAATGCTTTGAAATAGTCAGCAATATGGAATTAGCTCAGAAAAAAATATCGGGTACTAACATAGCCCTCATAAATAAAGTGAATATTTAAACGTCTAAGGATTCACAGCCAAACAGTAAACTATCCAGTTTTTCCGAAAAAATTGGACGCGATGTTTTTGTTGAAACACAAACCGTTGTGTTTAAGGCTTCTGCTACAACCTTATTATCCGTATTGCGTAATATAGTTTGTCTAAACAGGATTTTCAGCCGGCTTATTTTTTCTATTTTAGAAATCACTGTAAAAGAATCACGAAATCGCAGGGAAGAGACGAATTTAATATCAGCGTGCACTAAAACAAGATCAAAACCAGCTTTATGCCATTCTTCCCAATCAACACCTTTCGAAAGGAGATGCTTTACCCTGACATGATCGAAGTAATGAAAATAATGTGCATTATTGACAATGCCTTGTAAATCTACTTCATAACTTCTTACTTCTGAAGCCCAAAGAAAGGTATTAGTTTGATCTCTCAATGTGAATAACTCCTTAAAAATGGCAAAAATATACATCTATCTTGCTTAAGAATCAATAATGACGAAATTAAGAGAAAGAGAATTAGCTAATACAGTTAAGCTAAGTTCTTTTGTGCTCAATATCCAATGTGGGTTTTATCCCTCCGAACCATACCATGGCTTATCGCTAATTTATATCCATCTAAGGATCGATAGAAGACGGCCATGGCGAAGTGAAATTAATTATTTAAAATGAGAAGAATAGATAGAAGATAGAAAATAAGTTTTCTATAAGTGTTGGCTAGTGAAAATATTGAAAATAGCTAGAACGGAAATAGGGGCTTGTTTTGTTTAAGAAAATACGTTATTCTTTTGTTAGACGTTACTCTCTATTCAAATAATTTTAATTATTTTTCTTTCTGCCCCTATATTTAAAAATAAGTAAACCAGTTTTCCCTTTGTTAAAAGGGCTAAGGTGTGTTATTTAACTATTCAGGAAAGGAGGTGTACGTGAAAACTCAAAATTTTGGGCGTGCTTATGGTGCTAAGATTTTTAACCCCCATCCAAAAGAACAAAGAATTGAGTTGGGTGAGAATATTGCCTGTGGGCTTTTAGAATTCTGCGGGCTAGCTTTAAGAGACTACAGGAGAAATAGAGAAAATATTGTCTCAGACGATTCAAGCAAAAAGTTCTTTCCCAGTGCAGTCGTGGACGAGAGTAAACATTCTATTTGTTTTCATTTTGATCTGGATTTCGAGGAAGACTACAAAAGAGGTTATCCTGAGATATTTAAAGGGCCAGATGGCCAAGATGCAGAACGTTATTGGTTCATGATAGAAGATAAAGAAACTGGAAGATGGCTTGAAGGCTTCTCGCAGGAACCTGATTTCGATAGAGGATTTCCAGATCATAATGGGGTGTATTGGTACTACTTTCAATTTACGGATACAGAATGTCTATTTATGCGGCGCTTCATGGAAAAAAATGACCTTGACTATTTAGATGCGCTTGAAAAAACAGATCCTGATAAATATCACCAAGAAGTTGCTGCTCATCCTGATATCCAGCAACGACAACGGATGAGACATATAGATAGCATGAGTACTACAAACCTTAGCAAAAATCTTCCATCATTGATGTGGGGTGCTACTCAGTCAGTAGAGCATGCTACTAACTCCCATACAGCAACGAATGCTGCCAATGAGTCGGTAAACGCACAAGGACGACAGCAGTGGCATCCATCATAACTCAGGCTGTTAACGTTATTAGAAGTCCATAGGGACAACAGTGTCTATATTAGTATCTCGTATTTCGTCAGAAGAGGTATTTAATCGTTGTCTTTTGAAAGAACCTTGCTCACTTAAAAGTTCACCTGCCCTTTTTCTTGAGGTTGTTCCCGTATCCTTTGAGGAGCGATCTTTTATTAAATCCGAGTCTATTTTTTCAGAAGATGGTTCAGAGATTTCACTGAAAGAGTTTTCTTTTTTAGTTTCACTGGCCTCTTCTTTTAGTAGAGAACGGATAAATGTTATATCATTTTTTTGTAGAGAGTTTTCTAACAATTTCGCCTCACACATTTTTTGCTGAATCTGCCGTATCTCAACAGGATTTAATTCCGAAAGAAAACAAACTGCGGGTACCCACCCGATTTTGCCTTCTACATTACGGCATTTAATATAACCTTTTTCCTGCTCAAATGTTTCTAGGGATTCCCCTGGTCTAACAGAAAGCCCGTCTTTATCTTCTGCAATGTATTCCACCAGGGAGACCTTTTGAGGCGGAAGATGGGTACCCCGCCATAATTTGATATCGGGATTATTACCAGCACTGATAATCAATCCATTAGGTAATACACTTAAACTACTTACTTGAGGAGAATGAGCAGCCCATTGAGTAAGGCAGGTCAGTTCACCGTTGCTCTCATTAATTTTCCAACACCAGATAAGCTTATCATCTCGATAAGTAGCACCGAAACTTACTATCCAGCCGTTGGGCAATACGCAAAGTTGCCTAAAGGCGGTTCCGGCCACCGTTTTGGTGGAAAGGCATTTTCCTTCCCCCGTTTCTTGATTGATTTTCCAGCATGAAATATCCTGTCCGCCTGCTGCTAATATTAAACCGTTAGGTAATGCTAATAAGGTGTGAATTGGGTTTTTATGGCCTTTCCATATAGATAGGAGTATTCCGTGGCCTGTAGACTCATCCACTTTTGAGCAGGTTATTCCACCATTGATGCTTAATACTAAGCCGTTAGGCAGTAAAAGTTGGGGTATGCCTATGCTCCCCTCCCATTTTGAAATGCATAATGCACTTCTTTTGTCTTCATCAATTTGCCAACACTTTATTCCTCCTCCGCCATAGGTCAGCACGTGATTCGACGAAATACCCAGGACTTGAGAAATTCCCTCAGAATAGGGTACCCCCCACTCAGCAATACAAGTGGCTTGCCCTGTTTCTTGATGAATGTCCCAGCAGGCAACACCGCCATCGCCGCTGGTTACTATTCTATTAGGCGAGAGGGAGGTCAGGAGAACGCTATATAAATGTTTTCGTATGGTAGAAAGATAATTCAGTTTAAGGGGTTTTTCATCAATATTGGCCACGGCAACATATCCATAACCACCCGCCATAACTACACGATTAGAGGAAAGGGCTAAAATTTTAGTTATAGCAGAAGAATTACCTATTCCAGATGAAGATAGACATTCGCTCAATTTGTCGGCTAGGGCTTTTTCAGTCAGAGGTTGATCATGGGTATGAGAACTTGAAGATGGGTACACTTTTCTCTCCTTGAATAAAAATGGCCTAAATGTTACCAAAAGAAAGGGGGTATGTATATGGCTTTTGCAAGTCTGTTGATGGCGCAAGGGAAGGCTGCTTTAAATTTTCAGACATCAAAAAAGGACTATAATACAATTTTTCTGAACTCAACCATCAATAGTGCTAAGCCAAACAAGAAGCGATGGTTGCCAAAAAAGAAAATGAATTGTTGGGAGAAGTGTGGACAGGGGTGTGGCGCGCACAAGCAGCTTGCCAATATATTTTAACTTGTGATAAAATTTGCTCCATTTTAAAGGGATGAGAACATGAAACGGGGGGACATAAAAGCAGAAGTATTATCCTAACTACCGTTCAATGATAGAAGAATGAGAACAGGTTAAGATAACCATAAATACTTTAAAGAATTTATTCTGCCTCAACAGAGTTTGCATTGGCGAATAGCAAATTCTATTTTTAGAAGAGTTAATAAAAAAGTGAAAATTCCTCCTTTATTGCTCAGCAGTATATATTATAAAAAAACACAAGGTTAATTGGATTCCTTATCATTTTTATATGTGAGCAGGGTAAGGAAAAAACAAAATACTGATATAGAGGTAGATTATGAAATCGAATACTGTTAATGTAATCCAAACTTTTAGTCCGCACCCACCTGTTAAAATTGAAATGCTTTTACAGCAATTACAATCGATAATTAGAGAAAGAGAACGGACAACATTTCTTGATTTTTTTTATGGAATTTTAGATAGCTTGAAACAAGACTTCCTAAATCCTTTTATGCACGTTTCATCGATAGAAGCATCGATGTATCGAACAGTATTCTCAATATTTTTAGACAAGCCAGAGTTTTTTTTAAGATCAATCAGTAGGCTCGAGCCTAATTCAGTATTAGAGATAGATCCGATAAAAAATGATTTTTTAAAACTTATCCATTTAGTTGATAAATTGAATAAAAAGAAAATTGATCCAGCTGGCATATTGAGATTTGAGCAAGATATTTTTCGGTTTCTAATAAAAAATGCAGAAGCAGCGGATACAAGAGGTCTACATAACCATTTTCTTAGTAAGATGTTAGGTTGCGATTTGTTTAGTTTGTTACGGGAATCAGAACTTGAAAGACAGGAAAAGAATGAAGTCTTAGAAAAAACACTTTGTGACTTTATAAGCTTGATGAATAATTTACCAGTTTCAACCCCTGACTTTTCTTTTGAAGATTTGAGGGGTTTGGGTTTTGAAAGAGTATGTAAATTACTTAACGGCGATCCTAAAAATAATTCAATATTAAAAAGTCGTTTTGTTTGGCAAATGTGGGAGATGGAACGGCCAGAATTTGATAGCCATATTCAATGGTTACCAAAAGAAGTATTCGAAGATACTCTTAAACTTAGTGAAACGCAAATTCAGCGAACAACTAATGTAACAGACGCGCCTCTTATACCAACCTACAAATTTTTTTAGAGGCTATATAGATTTTAAATAATGTGCTTAATATTAAACAAGAATTAGCTTCAAGTAATCGATTAAAATTTATCGAAGTACCTGGGTTTCTGCCTTGCCTAGAAGTTGTTTGGCTCACTTGTTTGCAACCGGCGATCCAGATTTGTAGCAGATGAAGGAGGGGTAATGTTAAATCCTGACTTGCTTAAGTTGCTGAAAGAAAATGATCCACTTAGGAAATTTATAGTGGGTTTTCATAATAGATTGGCACACGATAATCCGGATAGAGAAACTTCAAATTGTCTTACCCAAGACCAAAAAGCCATGGATGATTTAGGTCGGTTATTGGTGGGCGATGAAGTTTGCGCTGCAATAGCTGCGGATGGGAAGCAGTTGTTTGTGTCATCCAATCAAACTGAACATTCTAGATTGTGCGTAACGTTTAAGATTGATGAGATTTGTATTCAGGTTGATAGTAGTGGCGAGAAAGTAAGTATGGATGCTTATATCAGACTGGATTTTATATTAGGTAACGGCCAGACAAATGAATTACCTGAAAAACAAAAAGTGCATTTTGGTGAATACAAATATAATAAAACAGACTCAACTTTAAAACTGATAGGAAAAAATACTACAACAAGGTGTGATGTTCCTTTTAGCTTACATCAAATTGATAGCTGCCCATTTCCAATCGGAATGGTTTTTTTATTGAAAGACTTTTTATCATTAGGAGATATTGGTTGCGAAAATGAAATAATTAGACCTAACAATATTATAAGACAAATAGCAAAAGAGCATCGTAAGTTGACTTTTAACTTAAGAGTAGATCCGCTTCTTAGACGTAGTTTTGTTTTGTTTTCTCACTTGGGCTATTTTTGTTTGCTTCAGGAAAAAAATAAAGCTGGTGTTATATATGGCAAACATGTTTATTCAATTCTTCTGGGAATAGAAAATCATAGAAAGCGTGTTATGGAACAAACCTTGTGCTGGGAGCTTGCAGAAAAATATAATTTAGAAAAGGTTAAACGAATATTTGATGATAGCGATTTAAAGGGGAAAGCTTTAAAAATTCGGAGAGAGAAACGAGAAGAACTCGTTGTTCTTGAGGGATTTGTGTCGCAAATAGTGGAGCATTTAAATAATTATTTAAGAGAGTATCTAAAGATATTACTTTTCAAAGTTCAGGAAACAGGAAAATGGTTGTTTGTAGAACAGACGCAATTAATTTCCGGCTGGCTTGATAAGTTAAATAAAGACATTAACGAAAGCTTTATTTTAGTTCCGGAAATAATCCAAAAAAGTCTAAAGTTTCCTTTAGACAATTTTTTGGGGTTGGCTCGTGATAATATCTTATCATTACTTTCTTTAGAACAATATATTTGTGAACGATCCACTTTTTATCCAAATCTATTCACATATACCTTAGCACGTATTGCTGAAAGCGAGATTATGGGTAGAAATGCAGAAGGAATGATTGAGATAATTGATGGCGATTTGCCTAAAGGTACACATGCTGAGATAAGACTATTTTATTACTTTTCTATTCTAAATTCTCGCGCTGTTAGCGAAATTCCTTATTTTGGTATTACACAGTTATGCTGTGCCTGTTGTAATACATTATTTAAGTCGCATGGTTTGCACTATGTTCAAGGCTCTGTGCATCGTGCTGGCACACATGGAAAATACTATCCTGGTTGGGTTTTTGATAAAAAGTTAAGAACGGATGATGTCTTAAGAAATCTTTTTGGTAAAAAACTCTTTGCGCAGTATAAATCTTTGCTAAAAGAAGATAGCCCAGATAGAGAGAAATATGAAGATCTTATTTTTGAAATAATTAAACAGTTGTCCACTTTATGGAAAAAGAATGCTACTCAAGAGAAATTAGATGAGATAGAAAGCTTAGGATTTCGACGTAACGAAATTTGGAATGAAAAATCTAATTTTCCTGATAGAAAATCCTGTGCACCAATTTCTCTAGTAAAAACCAACTTGATGGATTATATGAAATTTGAAAATTTTTGTAGGAGACTAGAATATACTTTTAATTTAAAAATTAATTTTGTTAAAATAGAGGGCGAATCGCTTTATAAGGCTTTTGCTAAGCAATTATATTTAAAAGCCCCTGAAGAATATTGGAGAGTTATTGCTTTGGGCGGAGAAAGGTTACCGGTAGAGCAATGGTATACATTTTGGGAAGATAGGTTAAAAATCTGTCTGGCGGCTAAAATAATAGAGGAAAATGTCAGTAAATATATACAAGAAGATCAGGATTTTTTAAATGAAACTTCACCGAATAAACAGAATATTCCTAGTAAATATGGCGAACTAATTGCGTTAGCATCTCTTTATAGAAAGTTTATCGTTATTTTGAGCGAATCTTCT
>JAJONP010000197.1 GCA_021323555.1 Gammaproteobacteria bacterium
ATTCTAATAGAGTCAATAGAAGGAATATAGGGAATTTCTGAAGATTCAACCCCTAAAGAATTTATAGGCACGACTTTGTAGTAAATACTCCTTACAGAACCAAGCCCCTCTCCCAATTCGTGACATTTAAATTTTTTACCTTGTTCTCCTAGTTTTCCAAAGGCGTATTTGCAACCGAGCTTAGACTTTTTTTTGATACTATTGTCTTCCCAATTTTCTGGGAGAGGAACATATTTGTATTTTAATAAATACTCAGACCTCATAGCTCCTTCGACCTCGCTTGAAGAAGCTTCTGAAGTGTTATAGATTAAAATCAACCCTAAAATAAACAAATTTGATAGGTATTTTAACATGTTGAACTCCTAGCTATTTTTTAAATGTCGCTTCTTAAAACAGAAAAACTATAATTCTCGCTTGTTTATAATTTTATCAGAAAAGACAAACCTATATTCTTGGAAAAAATCGGTAGTACTTACTGGAAAATTACATGCTGTTAAACTGATTCTAACTACTACATCTTCTTTTATTATTGGCTTCCCAGGCTTTCTACGCATTAGTAATCTAACTAAGTATCTTTGAACGAGAGGATGTTTGTTTGAAGGGCAGGATCTGAGCTGGACAATACAACAAAGGCGTTCACAACATCATATAGATTAAAATACTCTAACGCCCAAAGAGTTCTATCGCGACCAGTTACAGAGGTTCATCTTCTTTGAGATAGCTCGATAATTTCTAGCTATGATGAACTTTTGTTGCTTAGACTTAAAAAATCCTATCTATTTTAATAAGAAGCCCCATCATTCGCTTAACAATTTATATTAAATTAAAAAGACCTTCACGTCCAGACCAAAATGATCTAGAAATAACACCTCCAACAAATGTGATAGAACTGTTTTAAACTGAAGTGCAACGCCATAAGTAACGTGGGATGACCCATTCAAAGAAGACACGAGCGTGATGCATATAACCCTGCAGCTCAGCAATCAATAACTACTCAGTTTGGGTGTTGTGTCAAAGTGATAATTTATCTTGTGAAAAATATTTTTATTCAGTTATTTTAATGAATTATGGATTCAATCTCAAAGGAGTTATGAAAAATTACCTGTCCTCCAGTGCTTCTAATGCAACTTCAGTTGCTAGGTCATCTCCCACATAATCTTCAAGAACAGGGATGCAGCTTTTGATAAGCATGAGGCTGTGGGCCATCCGGTCAAGGAGAAAGGAGTAGTCGAGACACGGTTATCGATAAGCAGAGGCCGGAACGCCAGCATAACCAAAGACCTTTCCGCCAAACTTTTGATAGAATTCCTCGTCGATGCTAAAAGCTGCCAGATTTTTGAGAGCTTCGCGGTTGGGGGAGATACTTAATTCCTGCGTCCTTTTACCACAAAGAAAGGTTAAAAAATCAGGGAAGGAGCCAATAGAAAAAGGTTGGAGGCCATCATAAATCACGCATAAAAACGATGATTACTATCCGCTCCAACCTTCAGGAAATTATACAATTTTACGGGTAAAAAGGCAAGGTTTATCGTAGTTTTTTGCCTAAAAAATAAGGTTTTTCTATGGTGTTTTCCAAAACTGAGAAAGGCTTGACGTAATGCGTTTAGACAAACGCTTTAAGCTGGTTGCGGCATTTTCTACCGAAAAAAATATTGAATTTACAACCCTTAGTTTGTTAAAAAGCATTTACTTTATTTCTCTAAAATTACATTTAGTAAAATCATACAAAGTATAGAATGTCCCCACCCCGAATGCTAACCCTAATCTTAAGGAGAATTTTTCAATGAGTACCTTTAGGCTCCTCGTCTCATCTGCTCTTGCTTCTATAATTGCAGGGATCCCCCTTCAAATTTCTGGAATGGAAAAACCAGATAATGTGTCAGGTGGTATAAAAAACGCGCGTGCCTTCTTCAAAAATCTGGACGCAGCGTCGTCAAACCAACCAAGCCAACCGGGAACAAGAGGGCGCGAAAAATCATTCTCTAATCAACCAGGAAAAGAGGAGCCTAGCAAACCATCCGCCGCTCAACCAAAAGTAGAGGAGCCTGGAAAACTACCACCTAAGCAACCAAAAATGGAAGCGCCCCAAAAACCAAGCGATTTAGCCCAGGAACCAGAAATTGGAATAGAAAAACCAAATAGTGGTCAAGGCAAGGGAAAAGAGCCGTCGGTAAAAGAAAAGGCAGCGCAGAGAGATCAAAAAAAATCAGCAGCCAAACAACCAGAAGTAGAAGCCTCTAACCAACTATTCGTTCAACAACCAGAAAAAAGTAATGCGACAGTACATAACATCCTAAAACAAGAAGTGCCTATCACTCCCTCCGTTCAAAAACTTGCAAGAAGCATTACGCAACAGGGCAGGAAGCTTTTTCTTTCTTACTGCTGGAGTAATGAAGATAGCACGGTACCCATGGTCGACGATTTTGAGAACTTCATACACAGATTGGAGATTGCAAATTATTATCGGGATAAACGCGGTGAAGAAGGCTTCGGTATGACTCTTGGCATCCACATAGAAAGCTTTATGAAAAATGCCAGAGATGCTGATGTTACCGTTATTTTTTTAAATGATGCCTACTTGCGATCCCGCAACTGTATGTATGAATTTTTGCAAGTATGGGACGCAAACACTCAAGCAATATCTCCGAACGCATTTATCATACGCTATCCGGACTTTCGTGCCCTTTTTCGAGGGGTAGACGCTGCTTTTCCCTATATAGAACATTGGAAGGAAGAATATAAAAAGCTGGATGGAAAAAAAGTGGCCGCTGCGGATAGAAAAGGTGTTCTTGAAGAAATGGTATTTGTTACAGATGTTGAAAAGAGCGTGGCCTCTATTGTGCAGTACATAGCAAAACATATTCAAGCAAATTACCAAGAGCAGCGTTCAAAGGGGTTTGAGGATGTTTTCAAAGTTGCTTTGAGAGAAAAAGGCCATAATCCTGCTGCGGCGGGCGTCGATATCCCATTGGGCATGTCATCCGCTGAAGACGCCGAACAAAGCTACAATCTTGCTCAAAAATACCACCATGGCTTAGGCGTTCCGCAGGATTACGAGAAGGCAATGAAGGAGTATGAGAAAGCCGCGGCGCAAGGGAACCATTGGGCACAAACTAACCTTGGTGACATCTACCGTGATGGCTTAGGCGTCCCTCAAAATTATGACCAAGCAAGAGAGTGGTATCAGAAAGCCGCATTGCAAGGTAATGATTTCGCACAAACTAGCCTCGGCTTTCTCTATCATAACGGGCAAGGTGTTCCCCAGAATTATGTCCGGGCAAGAGAATGGTATGAGAGGGCTGCCGCTCAAGGAAACGCGAGTGCGCAATATAACCTCGGCGTTCTCTACCATAATGGCTTAAGAGTTGCCAAGGATTATGAGAAAGCAAGGAAATGGTATGAGAAAGCCGCCGCGCAGGGGAATGCGAATGCTAAAAAGGAGCTTGATAAAATACAACAAGAAACCGCTGAAGCACGAAGGGCTGAAGAGGAAGCAAGGAGGGTGGGTGAAGTAGAGCAACATTACAACCTTGCTATAAAATACTATAATGGCCAAGGGCTTCCGCAGGATTATGTCCAG
>JAJONP010000198.1 GCA_021323555.1 Gammaproteobacteria bacterium
TGGTTTGTTATTCAAGATGATAAAAACCCTATGAGCAAAAATAAGAATCATACATCGCCCTCATTTAAAGAATTATTGCATAACGTTGCTAAAATTATACGCCAGCCGCAGCCATGGTTGCTGGCAGCGTATGGCCTGCTGATGTTTACACCTACTCTTACATTAGGGGCCTCCTGGGGGGCGGGGTTCTTAATGGCGGCCTATCATTTATCACTTACCAAAGCAGGCGCCATGATTTCGCTCATTTTTATAGGATGGGCTATTGGTTGCCCCTTGTTTGGTTTAATATCCGATATGATATCTTTGCGTAAGCCGCCACTGTATATTGCGAGTGTCGGAGGAACTATTTGTCTATTTATTATGATATACGTGCATCTGCCTTCGACCTATCTACTCGGAGCGTTAATGTTGTTCTTTGGTATTTTTTCGGGAGCATTTTTATCTTCTTTTGCGATAGCCCGCGAATTGCAGCCCACAAGAGCAACGGGTGCGGCATTGGGGTTTATGAATATGGCGCAAAGTTTGGGTGGAGCAATGTTGCCACCCATTGTCGGACTTATTTTAGATTTGCTGTGGAATGGTACCTTCCAAGATGGTAGCCGTGTTTATTTGTTGCGCGATTATCAATATGCTTTATTGATTCTGCCATTAGAAATGCTGTGCGCGGGGGCATTATTATATTTTATAAAAGAGACGCATTGTAAAGAAGCAGTGTGATATGACTAATAAAAAAATAGATACACAAACCGATGTAAGTTCCGCTGAACTCACTGCAAATTATCGCTGCGCATTTCCAGAATTAAGTGGCGATAAACTAAGTTTATTACTGTCTAGCGAGGCTGGCCGATTGCTCGCCGAAACATTCGTTGCTAAGTATAATTATCCGCTGGCTAGACGGAAAATTAGCGTGTGCGCCGGATATTTCTTGCAGGAGGCAACTCGCCTCATTCAAACAGGGTTATATGATTCGGTTATTTCGTTTGCTTCTGGGTTTTCATTACTAAGCTATCTTATTGCGGAAAAGAATCCTCAATTTTCAGGAGTATTTTTTGATACAGATTTACCGTATATGGTAGGGCAACGTAATGAACGACTTGCCGCTATTGCAGAAACCCACACAAACCCTACAATTCTTAGAAAGTTACAATCCATGGCTTTTGATATAGAAGAAGCATATAGAGAGAATCGCGCATTAGAGAAAACATTTCCTACCTGTAAACGACCTATTTTTATTCTAGATGGTGTGTCTTATTTCTTGAGCCCTGCTTGTGTAGAGTGGTTACTGAAACAGATGGGTTCTTATGATTGCTCTGCAGTCACTCTCTATTATTGGCCAGAAGACATGCTGAAGAGAAGTGCTCTTTTTGCACGTGTATTTAAAGATTTAAATAAAGGTATGATTAAGGAAGAGCTCAAAAGTTTCTGGGATGCAAATACCTTAACAACTTTGCAACAGTATTTTCCTATTGTTTCGGACTTTGCCCTTGAATCAGTTGAGGCGAAAATGGTCAATGATCTCTCGGAATGTCAATTACTGGATGCAAACGCGTTTTTCCCTGTGCGTTTAGTTACCGGAGAGAGAGGATAAAAATATAGTGCTTTTTATCCAACGAAACGGCTCACTATTACAAAATTTAATTTAGTAACTACTCACACCCGCTGCTCCTGTCATTTCTGACAAGTGCTTGTCTTTCCCTGTTATTGGAGTCTACTTCATAAAAGAGTAGCTGCCTGGTTATTAACTTTGGAATACAGCGATAATATTTAGTTTTCCTTCCAAAGCCAGCTTTCCTCAAAAGAAAGCTGGCTTTTAGGAAGAAGAAATAAACTGATCACTAATCTTTATTTATTTCCCCGGTCACGGAGTTTACTTCTAGTTTAACTGCTTTATTATTCGCATCATAAGCTTTTACGTCATAATAATCATCGTCAAACTCTATTTGATCAATACGGGTATATCCAATTCCTTGTAATTTACGTGCTACTTGTAACATCGTTAAATAGGATTTACCTTTCTTGTCCAGTGGTGGGATCTGCATATTTCTCGAGTTGATCTCGAAATTTATTTTCTGACCTTGTGGCCCGAAAGCTTCCACTTTATATGTTCCATCATCATGTTCAATTTCCTGAATTTGGCGATAACCGGCTTGGTCTAAGCGCTGTAAAACATCAACAACAGATACTGGCGGAGCTGTTTCGGCCGCAATAGCTATTGATGTTCCCAAAATTAAACTCAAGGCTAGAGGTAGTGATTTTTTCATAATTGTCTCCTTTATTTTTAACATCGTAATAGATGATAGCATAAGAAAGGTTAAGTAGTAACCGCTATTAAATATTTTATTGTCAAAATTTTATGGGATTTTTCTGAAAAACGAGATAACTTGAATTTCTCTTACATTTTTTATAAGGATATAGATATTTAGAGTGTGAAAATATTTAAATAAAATGAATGTGCATGATAAATAAATATGTAAAAAATTGTGAAAGAGGCTAATTATTTATTATATATTTAAGTTTTTCGTATTATAAAAAATAAATGCTTAGTCTTTATGTGTGACATTTGTAATTTTGGTATAATGGTTGCGATTAATGTTAAAAAATGAGTACTAGTAAGGTACATTGGATTGAGACCTTGTTGGTCATTAGCTCAACCAGTATACTCATAGCAGTTAATTTTTAGCTTGGGCGCCGAAAACAATCCCTAAAAATCAAATGTGCAGATATATAACCAAAGAGGGATACTAAAGAAACTAAGCAGGGTGGTTGATACGACATTAAAGGTAGCGATTTCCACGTCAATTTGGCTTGCAGATAAGCTATGGATAATACTCGCTGATTTATCTGGTTTAAGCCATTTTTGGCGGAGTATATAACTTAGTGGATCATCAGCAGCATAGCAGTGCTATAGCTGAGTAAATAAGAGGGATTAAAAATTTCCCAGAAAGAATTTTATCAGGATAAAAAAGTTTAATGGTAATGAGATATAAAAACATAATCTATGAGCGCTTTATCCTGGTCAGATTTAAATGACTTTATTTTCCCACAGGCAAATAAAATTAAAATAGTAATAAAAAGGATCGCGGTTGTGTTTATTATGCTGAACATTAAAATACTTTCGCTAACCTCAACGTAATGGTGAGGTAAGTTTACTATAGGTTGCTCTATTTCCATCCGTTCTATTTCTAGTGTGACCTATTTTACAGCCCGCTCAACGAAGTGCTACACTGCCCGTAGCTTCACCTGCCGGAAGTTTAAACTTAATGGTGATTTGCGGCATTTATTTGAAAGTGTCCAGCCAGTATCCCATAAAGGGTTATTGGTAAAAGGGGATATTGAGCCCCTGCATCCTACTGCCGGAGATGTGAATCGAACACACGACCTACTGATTACGAATCAGTTGCTCTACCGACTGAGCTACTCCGGCGTGGGGCCCATTATAGGGATAATGGGGGTGGAAAACAATAGAGGATACGGGATAATTTGACTAAAAAATACACTTATCTTGACTTAGAACAATGGTATGAAACGCCCTTGGGCCGTTATGTTTATGCTGCCGAAGC
>JAJONP010000199.1 GCA_021323555.1 Gammaproteobacteria bacterium
GCTTTATCTTTATAATCATAAGGTAAATGCTCTTTGTAAATTGCCAACGCTTTTTCGATTGGCAACTTTGTCTTTTCTGCTTGATTTGTCTCAGGGTAAACTAAACCTAGATAAACTAATGTTTTAGTAAGGCCCCAATAATCTTTTGTGTGACTTTTTTCATAAACTGTTTCACTCATTTTTAGTAAGTCAAAACTTTTGTTAAAATGGCCAAAATACCAATAAAAGATACCTAGGTAAGTTAAAGTTCGAGCAAAAAAAATCTTATCTTGGTACTTATTCTTGTTCAAAAGGTTCTGATTTTTTTCAAGAAGATGTTGAGCGTTCTGATAATCGCCTAATAAATAATAGGCATATCCTAATTCGCCTCTTATCTTAACTGTGCTTACATTTTTAAATAGATATTCTCGATTTAGAAAAGATTCCCCGTGCCTTAGCAAACCTTTCATTTTTTTAAATTTATTATTTTTTATTGTATAACTTATATAATTTTCAAAACATGACGCAATATAGTCTAATATTTTTTTATTTTCTATTAAATTTAATTTGTTTTTGATATAATTAAGAGCAATTGACTGAGTGCTGCGATGTATCGATAAAGTAGGGCCTACAGAAGATATGCCAATTTTGATTAAAGAGTATTTTTTAAGATGGATAATAAAATCATCTATTAAAATATCTCCTTTGTACTTATTCAATAATTCCCGGGGAATATCTTGAGAGTCAAGAAGACAAATAAAAAGTAAGGTTTCTTCAAAGTTGGAATTAGCCTTGATAATTTGTTCTAGGGACAATGTAATTATGCTGTAACGAGTTTTATAGTATGACGACGTTTCTTTTAAAAGAAATTCTTGATTTTTAATAAAATTATTACTTGAATCATTTAATCTTCTCAAATATTCTTCGTACGTAACGTGCGTCGATTTAAGATAATAAGCTGCAACTGATACATCCAAAGGGAAAGAAGGTATGCTTGTTAAAAATAATTCTATGCTGGGGATTTTTTCAGAAAAAACTTTATGATTACCAGTCTTTGACATTATTTTAAAAAATAAGTTCCTCTTTTCATCTTTATTCAATTCATTTATATTTATGATATGATTTATATGCCTATTACTTTCTAGGTTCTTGTCTCTGCTTGTGATAATAATTTTGCCGTTCCCCCACTCCCGAGCATCATAAGGAAAATACTTTTGTATATCAGAAAACGCTTCTACATTATCGTAAATTAAGAGCCAGTCTGGCTGATCTCTCAGCTTTTCTTTTACCAATAATAATAAACTCCTTTCTTTCTCGTGAGCATCTTTTATCTCCCGAAGCGCCTTTAGTATTTTTCTTTCATCTTCTGTTTGGCAAAGAGCATATGCAAGGTCCTCAAATGAAGCTGTAAGGCTATTTTTTGTTTCAGCATTCATTTCCCAAATAACAAAGGATTTGTGATTACGAGCGTATTGACGAGCTAGCGTTGTCTTCCCGGCGCCTCCTATACCAATAATGGCGATAGTTTGAATATCTTGTGAACTCATTTGAAAATAGCTATTAATCTGATCAATCAAGTTCGGACGGTTCAAAAAAGTGAGATCCGAAGGAACTGCTAGGTCTGATCGAACAGACAACAGTTCTTTACTTTTTTGGCGTGGAAGTTGATCGTGGTATTTTCTTTCCTTCCCATCATAGCTCCATTTAAAAGACAAAAATCCGAAGCCAAGCAGCCCCAAGCTTAGAAGAGCTAATAGCAGATGCCTTTTCTTAATTTTTAAAAATAATGCTGTCTTAAGAGCCGTTAGGTTTTCCTGTTGTCCTAGAGGCTTTCTTTGAGACAAAAGTTGAGAGGAAATAGGGGCAGAAGAATTATTTAGTTCATCATTCCTTTTATAAAACTCAGAAATAACATCCTCAAAATTGAAATTTGGAAGAAATATTTTTAAAATTTCAAATACCAAATAATAATAATTTTTTTCTTCTCTAAGATCTATATAATCGATGATGCCTGTTAGACACTTAGGAATTGCGTCAAGATTTTTCTTTTCTGAAAACAGAAAAATTTTATTGGTAGGAAATTGAGTTACTTCTTCAAGGTGTAAAGCACTCTCTGTCTCAGTTCCTGTTTGAAGACTTTTGGGCAGCATACCGCAAATAATATATATTACATAAGCATCATTATAAGGCTCTTGGGTTAGCTGGTAAAAAGTCTTGTTGTTTTCTCGCGCTTCCCGGGACACAGCTACTCCAGCAAGTCTTAAATGAGTTTCTAGATAATGAAGTAGAGAGCTTTGAGGGGGGTGCTCTTGCAAATAAGCAATTGCACAAAGAGGAGGTGCTTTATCCTTCAATATTGAAATTTTTTTTAAAGATTTTTCAAATTCCGCATCGCTCAATAAAGTTGAATAGTACTTTTTTAAAAATAAAAATCGATCCGATCTTTCTACGAAATCTATGATGGCGTCTCGGGAGTTACAACCCAATTTTACCATAATATTCTGCGTATGGTTTGCGACTGTTTTGGGAGAAAGAGATAAGAAGGCGGCTATTTTTTTTGTAGATCTACCGCTAATGAGAAAAGCTATAATATCTATTTCCCGACGCGTAAATCTTATACCCTTAATTTTTTTCAGGTAACATGAGTAAATATCCGGGAGAAGAAAATGATATGCGTCATTATAAATAAATAGTCGCGTAGGGTGATTTTCTCTTCGTCCCTCATAATAAAAATCTTTCATAAATTTTCCTGCCATCCACCTATCTTATTTTTATTTTTATTGGACATCCTCAGCTCGGGCATAAATAAAAATTAGAGAGAGGGGTGGCTCCCATCTGTTGGACAGGTTAGCAGTAGAATTAAGCTATAATTATTTTATGCTAAACGGCTAACCTGCTCTCTGAATAGAGTACCCCATTCGGATTTTTCATTTTTACGTATACTTCATAGAGCGTTTGGGAGTCAAAGGTAGAATGGGGTAGCTCCTTCCTTATTGTAATGGTCTTTCCAATTCCTAGTGCTACAGTTGTAATTTTAAAAATCAATGTTAAATGCTGCTTAACGTGATTTGTTTTCTGGGTCAAAAAAGTATAAAAATACCTTAATTTGAATTAAAATAAGTTTTAGAGCCATATTTTAAAGTTATAAACTGTAATACTAGGCGTAATATCTGTCTGTCCGGACTTTTAAGAGCACCTATGGAATAAAGAAACATAAAAGAGAAAGAGGCTGTTTCATGACAACGACGCTGACTGGCAATCCCTCTCTTGTGACGCCAAATTTTGACGCCCCTGCCAGCAATCCTCTTTTGATGCTAAAAGATTGGCTGAAAGAAGCTGAGAGGCTTAGGATTAATGAGCCGAGAAGCCTTGTCCTTTCAACCGTCAATCAGTCTGGTCGGCCATCAAGCCGAGTTGTGTTCTTAAGGGATTGTGATGACGAAGGTATTGTTTTTGCAACCAGCCAAGTGAGTGCAAAAGGAAAAGATTTGATATTGAACCCGTGGGCAGCTGGAACCTTATGGTGGCGTGAAACCCTTCAACAAATCAACTTTCAAGGTCGAGCTATTCAACTTTCA
>JAJONP010000200.1 GCA_021323555.1 Gammaproteobacteria bacterium
TACCCTGAACGCTGAGACCCGGGCCAGGGGCACCTGGGTTCCCCCCGATGCGGGGATTAATAACCCGCTTGAAAGAAGGGGCCTGGTCAAATATTGTTCCCCGCTCCCGATAGGTGACAAAAAGAACAATGACAAGCGCGAAGACAATGACCAACCAGTCAAGGTAATAATTATGGATAAACGCTTTAAGGCCGCGCGGTTTATCTTCATCATCGACCGTTTTTTCCAGCTTGTTCAAACCAGGGCTTATGTTGTGAGGAATACGGTCTTTTTCGGTAATACCTTCTTTTCTTGGGTCAAGAACCATAACGTCAAGCGCTTCTTGCCACCACGTGTTGCCACATTCGCCGCAACGGACCTGGCGTCCTTTTTCTGGCATCAAGTTATTTTCGATGAGATACTTCTTGTGGCAAGATGGACAAGTGACAATCATGGTCGCGCACCTATAAATTAATCATTACTCTCATAATAATAGGGTGAAGAGAGGAACAGGGCAACCGGGTTGCCTAAAATTTTCTCATAATTGTGAACAATACAAGAATTTAGGCCAAATAAAGAAGGATGTTAGCCCTGCTTATCACCCATCAGTTTTTTGAGGAAGCATGGAGACGAACGCAGGCAATACCAAAGAAGAACAAATGGCGTATATGGAGCAAACCTATATGACAGTGCCTTTTGTGGGCTGTTACCGCAGCGGGTTGTCCCATCCCTAGCAAACGGCTACTTTTATCCCGACGGGAGATGATATATTGCGAACTTTCTGATGGCATTCATAGTCCATCCTAAATGTTCCTTGATTTTATCAAGTAAAGTCCCGTTCCCTACCCAAGCTTCCTATAATCTTGCATACGTGAGGTCAGGAGAAGCAAGTAAGAGTAGCATACAATTTTATAATGCGAAACAATAGCTGAAAAATCTCTTTACAAAACAGGCTTTTTTATGGTTTTTTGACCACGAGAATTTTTAAAAAACACAATAAATTAATTTTTTTTGCTAATTTATATTTCATCTTTAGCTTAATCTTGCCCCAAGCTGTCCAATAGATGCAAATCCCTCTGCTCAGGTTTTTAGGTAAGTTGTTCTGATCTATCGTATATCGGCGATCAGGGCTGAAGCCGGAAAAATTTCAGAGCCACGTATGTGAGTGGAAGGAAAAATTGATTTGATAGTGCCTTCATAGCTATTCACAGCTTCTTTAACTTGATCTTTGTTGAGTTCTTTTATACTATTAATTTTATAGATAATTTCGTTAATTAAGTTCTTTTGAAAACTTCTTATTGATTGGGCATACCTATAAGGCACATTGTCAAAACAAACAAGATTATGATAAGAAATATAACTATCTTTAAAATTATTCATTAAAAAGCTCTCTATCTCCCTTTGTAGCACAAAATTTCTCCAGTTAGACTTCGTCAGTTCAGGATAGTTCGTTAATGACATGTTTGCAATGGCATTAGCATCAACTTTTCTCTCCTTTTCAAAAAGAGGTATAACTAAATCCCAATCATCGTTGAATTCATTTAAATACTGATTTAGCAAGTAACAATCTTCAAAGCAACAATTCATTCCTTGTCCAAAAAATGGAACCATAGCATGGACGCTATCACCCAATAACAGTACCTTCTTACCTATATTCCACTGGCCTTCAGTTATGGTGGTTAAGGAACCTATTGGATTATTAATTATCTCATCTGCTAAGGTGGGAATCAAAGGATAAGCGTCACTAAAATTTTCTTTAAAGAAAGAAATAAATTTTTGGCCATTTCTTTCCATCGCGTTAAAGCTGTTATCTCCTTCCCTAGGCAGGAGAAGGGCACATGTAAAGGAACCATCGTAGTTTGGTTGAGCAACAAGCATATAGTTTTCCCTTGGCCACATATGCATCGCTTGAAGTTCTAATTTATGGCCTAATGATAGAGGTATTTTAACTTCTTTATATTGATGCCCGAAAACTTCTTTCTTGAAAACGGTCTGAAGCGTTTTCTCCACACATGCCCTGACGGACGAATTAACACCGTCACATCCTATCAAAATGAATGGTTCTACCTTATAATCTTTGTTATCAATTTGGTCTCTAAATATAGTGACCCCTGAACATGCATCAAAATCTACGAACTTTTGGTTAAAATTGACTTTTATTGAGCCGAAAGACTCTGCTTTTTCAAGTAAATCTTTATGCACTTGTGAGCGGGAAACAGCATTTATTAAATCATTTTCATTTTTTCCATAGGGAATGTAGATAAGTTCTCCATCCGGTAAATGGATTGCCCTTCTTTTCATTGGCACCCCATAGGCTAAAACTTTTGCGCTTAGGTCTATTTCAGATAAAGCAAGAAGCCCTCTTACAGAAAGATCCAAGCTCATAGACCGCCCACTTCCATATTTGTAATATGCCTTCCTTGGATCAGGTCTATAATCATAAACGCTTAACGCGTACCCTCTCTTTGCTAAATATATGGATATCATTAAGCCAGTTAAACCAGCGCCCACAACTATGATTTCCTTTTCCATTTTCCTTCCTCTGCTTTAAAAAGTATTATTAACGTAACGCTCTTTGAATTGAGGCAACCATGCTTACCCACGCGGTAAACCAAAATATCTTGGCAAGAGAAAAAAGTATCCAAGCTTTTAGGGGTCTATATATTCATAATACAAGTAATATCCACTTAAGCTGTTATATCTTTGATTGCTTTTATTAGTTTTAAGATATCGTCTTCGTTGTTGAAAAAATGTGTTGAAACCCTCAAACCGCCTAAGTTTGCCGTATACCTTAACGATATATAAATTTTTCTTTCTAATAATTTTCTTAGCAGAGAAAGATCTTTTTGCGGATCGTTAAAATAGCTAAACACTGTGATGCCTGACCTTGATTCATCATCCTCTTGTGTCACTTTGGTGACTTTTAACTGATTAAGCTCTTGATGAAGGATATCTGAAAGCTCTCGTATTCTGTGATTAATATTTCTTATGCCAATGTCATTAATGAGGGACAAAGAATTCCCCAACGCTATAGCTCCTGGATAGTTAGAGGTTCCGCCAATTTCAAAGCGTTTCGCCGTATTTAAGAAATTAAAATTTTGGAAAGGAGTGATAGAGGGGGTTCTAAAATAAGTTCCCCATCCTCCTTCGGGTTCTTCTACTGATAAATACCCATAAGAATCAGGTTGGAGAGTGTCTAAAGCTCTTTTAGAAATATACATAACTCCACAGCCAAAAGGGGAATTCAGCCATTTATGCCCCCCAGCTACGTAAAAGTCTACATATTGATTGGCTAAATCAACTTCTAAAGCTCCCATTTCGTGTACGCCATCTACAACTAACCAAATATTATTGTCACGACAAAGATTGCCCATAGCTTTTAAGTTAAGGCGGTGACCTGTACACCATTGAACAGATGACACACAAATTACTTTTGTTTTTTTATCAATATGCTCTTCAAAATCCTTTTCGCTTAATTTTCCATTCCTTGACTTAACTTCTTTGATTTTTATAGGCAATCTATCCGCTTTTTTAATCCAGGGGATAGCAACTTGTAGGAATTCCG
>JAJONP010000047.1 GCA_021323555.1 Gammaproteobacteria bacterium
AAACTTCTAAGGATGGCCCACTTGAGACCTAATAACAATAGCCAACCAGAGTATCCTAAGGGAAAAATGGCTCTCCAAGAAAGAGAGTAGCGCGGTTTCGTTGTCCTAGCGCCACAAGACGATGCAAGGCGTTAGAATAAATAAGAAGGATTTATTTTTCAGGAGGGGGCATTTTTTTAGCTAATTCCACTTGAACAGCGTAGGCTTCTGTAATCAATCGTCTAATCACAGCACTCGTGTCAATTCTATTTTAAATTTCCCCATTTTTTCTATTCGAAAATTCCTCAGTGTAATTAAAAATTTTTAATGATCTACGCTTTTTGCTTGCTGCCTATCTTTTAGCCTGTAACTATTTCCGTTAATAGTGATGACCGTGCAGTGGTGCAATAGCCTATCTAATATGGCCGAAGCAATAATATTGTCGCCAAAAATATCTCCCCATTGTGTAAAATTTTTATTGGAAGTGAGAATAGTCGTATTCTTTTCATAACGTCTGGAAATAAGCTGAAAAAACAAGTTAGCTCCTTGTTTATCAATAGGCAAATAACCGATCTCGTCTATGATCAGCACCTTGTAAGCACTTAATTTTTTTAATTTTGAATCGAGTTGATTTTCATAATGGGCCTTGTTTAACTGAGAAATAAGCTTATGACAATTGATATAATAAGTTGAAAATTTAAGCTTTAAAGCTTCCATCCCAAACGCAATGGCCAAATGAGTTTTGCCAACGCCCGGCGGCCCTAATAAAATAATATTCTCTTGACGATGAATAAAACTGCCTGTTTGAAGTTGGTCGATAACCGCCTGGTCGATAGAAGGCTGGTAATCAAAATCGTAATGGTCTAATGTTTTTCTAAAAGGAAAGGCAGCCACATTGGTACGCATAATCAGAGATTTTTCATCTTGGGCTGTTTTTTCAATTTCCATTAAATAACTAAACGCTTCAATGAAACTTATTTTTTCTTTCATGATTCGTTCTAAATAATTATCTAAAATATTTTCTATTTTGTGCAATTTTAAAAGATTTAAATTATTTTTTAATTGTTCATATTGAATGGCATTCATATTATATTACCTCTTCATAGCAAGAAAGTTCGTGGGGGACAATAGGAATATTGATAGGCGAAAGAGGCCGTATGATTTTGGGAGGCATCATTTTTTTACTTCTCTGCGGCTTTTTAAGACGGTGTTTGCAACGTATTTCTAATAAGCCTTTAAAATGTTCATCCTTTCGAATGAAATGGCCTTTTCCAGGAGGTAAGAGAGCATGGATAGCAATCTTTTCTTTTCGATAATAAACAGTTATTTTTTTATCTTCTTTTTTCAGATGAATATCCTTTCCTGCATACAGATAAGGAACAGAATAATAATTTCCTTCAAAACTAAAAAAACACTCTCTTGATACTTTTCTCCAATAAAAAGGGGTTAAATCGTATAAAGTTTTATTATCTAATGTGATTAAAGTTTCTCGGGCCCATCTCTCAATGGGTCGTTCTTTCACTGTGGCATGGAAACGTTGATTCGCTTCTTCTAACCAATGACTTAATTGCTGATTGACATCTTTCAGCGATAAGAATTCTCTGCCTAAATAAAAATTTTGTTTTACAAAGTCCACTGACTTTTCAACTTTACCTTTGGTATTGGGTTTATAAGGTCTACATAAAATAGGTTTGAATCCATAAAAGCCTGCAAAATCCATGAATTTTTTGTTAAAATTGGAATCCTTGGCTAATAAAGCCCTTTTGATAACAACCGATTTTAAATTATCGTATAATAGCTCTCGTGTGTAACCACCATAATATCGAAAAGCATGATTGTGCCCTTTCAAGAAATTTTCAAATCGCATGTTCTCAAATTCTTCAACATATAACATGCGTGAGTAGCCTAAGATCATTAAAAAACAATATAACTTGACTGTCCGTTTTTCTTCTCTATCGTATATTTCACCTAAATAACCCCAATCGACTTGGGCTTGTTCGCCCGGTAAAGTTTCAAAACGCAATACAGCATGGTATTAGACGACAATTCACTTTGCCGATTGGCGACAATTCAGATTGCCGGTTAAACGGTATTAAATACCCGGGAAATCACTTCTCAAGAGGAGGTAGAAATGCCCGGGATCTGGATAACGAAACGACAGGTAGAATTGTATATGCAACTAAGAAAAGAAGGTGTAACTCAAATAGCATCAGCCGCTAAGGCAGGGATGAGTGAGAGAAGTGGCCGCACTATCGAAAAGGGATTGAGGCAAGCGCCAGGAGAATCAAGAAGCATCGTCAGGACAAGACCTGACCCATTCGTTGGCGTGTGGGAAAGTGAACTGGTTCCGATGCTTGAAAAATTGCCCATGCTACAACCCATAACTCTGTTAGAGCATTTGCAGGATAAATATGTAGACACTAGGGGTAATCCGATTTATACAGATAGCTTGCTTAGAACTCTACAACGCCGTATTAAACTTTGGAAAGCAATGTATGGGTCTGCCAAGGAAGTGATGTTCCGGCAAGAGCATGTGCCAGGACGCTTAGGGCTATCGGATTTTACAAAACTTAAAAAAGTGACGATCACGCTTCAAGGGAAGCCCCTGGATCATTTACTCTACCACTTTCGTTTGGCTTTTAGTCATTGGAGCCATATGAAAGTGATTTTAGGAGGAGAATCTTATACTGCGTTGGCAGAAGGGTTGCAAGAAGGCTTATGGCGTTTAGGTGGAGCTCCTCTCGAGCATCGAACAGATAGCTTATCCTGCGCATTTAAAAATATGGCACAAGAAGCTAAAGAGGATTTGACAAGGCGTTATGAGCAGTTATGTCACTATTATCAAATGAAACCGACTCGAAATAACCGGGGAGCCAAGCATGAAAATGGCAGCGTTGAATCGCCTCATGGACATATTAAGCGAAGGATAAAACAAGCGCTTTTATTAAGAGGGAGCTGTGATTTTAAATCTGTTGAATCCTACCAGGATTTTATAGACACCGTGGTGAATCAACACAATCGGCGCAATGCAAAAGCGATGGGGGTCGAACGGGATAAGCTTCAAACTTTACCTATACAAAAAACAATAGACTATACGGAGCTATGTGCAACGGTAAGTTCTTCTAGTACCATTGATGTTCGCCGGGTGACTTACACAGTGCCCTCTCAATTGCAAAATGAAGTACTTCGAGTACGTTTATACCATGATCGTTTAGAGTGTTATTTGGGTGTGAAAAAGGTGTGTCAATTGTCGCGCGTGTATCCAACGAGTCGATCAACGCGAGCGCGACAAATCAATTATCGTCATGTGATTCATAGTTTAGTGAGAAAACCCCAAGCATTTCGGTATTCTAGACTTCGGGATGACTTGCTTCCCTCCTTCACCTATCATCAAATTTGGCAATTTATCAATCAAAAAATGGAACCCCGGTTAGCCTGTAAATTGATTGTCGGCCTCTTACATTTAGCTGCTACAGAAAATTGTGAAGTAGGATTAGGTGAAGCTGTCATGGATAAAATTTTAAAAAACCAACCCTTAAGATTGACAGGCTTTCAAAACCAATTTAAAAAAAATACCCTCCCTCCGCTCCTTTCAATCATTCAGCACGATCTGAGAAGTTATGACGAATTATGTAAACCGCAGAAGGAGAGCCTCTATGGTTAATTCAGCCACATTGCCTTTATTATTAAAGCAACTGGGATTGCCAATGATGTATCGGCATTATGAAGAAAAAGCAGAGGAAGCGGCTGAAAAGCATTGGTCCTATACGGATTATTTAAGTGCCCTCAGCCATTTAGAAGTGTCGTCACGGCGACAAAAGCGTATTCAACGTCACATCCAGGAGTCAAAACTCCCGCTGGGGAAAACATTAGATACGTTTGATTTTAAAGCCGCTACATCTATTAATGCCGCACAAATTCAAGCGCTCGCCGAAAATAATTCCTGGGTAAAACAAGCCAATAATTTAGTCATCTTTGGCCCTTCAGGTGTTGGCAAGACCCACCTGGCTTGTGCGATTGGCTATAGGATAATTGAGCAAGGTAGCCGTGTTCTTTTTACCTCAACCACGGAACTTGTCCAACGATTACAAAAAGCGAAATCCGACTATAAGTTACATGACCAGCTATTAAAACTCGCACGGTTCCCTTTAATTATTTTAGATGATATGGGGTATGTCAAAAAATCTGAAATGGAAACGAGTGTCTTATTTGAATTAATTGCGGACCGGTATGAAACCAACAGTTTAATTATTACGTCTAACCAAGCCTTTGGTGAATGGGACCAGATTTTCCCTGATAGTAGCATGGCTGTTGCTGCAATTGATCGACTGATTCATTATGCAACGATTATTAATATTCAAGAGCAAAGTTATAGAAAAATCGCTTCTAACAACAAATAGGAGAACATTTATGAAATTAGATTCAAGCTAAACCGGCAAAGTCAATTGTCGCTGACCGGCAATCTCGCTTGACGTCTAACACAGCATGGTTTTGATAATCTTCTTTACTCTTTGCCACAAAGCGAGCAAGCCCGCTATAACAGCCTGTATAGCCTTGTTGCTTCACTTCATTAAAAAGACGATACGCAGATAAATCATATTGCGCTAAACGTTCTTTTAAGTAATCCTTATAGGGGTCCAGTAATAACGGTATTGCAGGACGTTTCTGATAGGAAGGTTGACTCATATGTTGGGCATATTTACGCGCAGTCTTCCTATCGACTTTACATTGTCTTGCTATCTCGCTGATGCTTAACCCTTGTTCGTATAGTTGTCTCATCTTCATCCAATTTTCCTTTGTTAACATCTGTCTACCTCTACATGATTTTTGTGTAGAGATTTTAACCTGAGGAATTTTCAACTAGAACTTCTGGGGATTTTTACATTAGAAGTAACATTTCTCAACGAAAAGCACCGCTCACCAGCCGAAGCGTCCATTACATTGTGGCACGGGCTGGTAAAAACGCCCAATTCCCCTTTACAGTCCATCCGCACATGCTGCGCTATAGCACAGGATTTTATTTGGCTAACCACGGGCATGACACCCGTGCGATCCAAAGTTACTTAGGGCATGCCAATATCAATAATACGGTCATTTACACACAACTTTCGCCCACACGATTTAAAGACTTTTGGAAAGATCAAGGTAGTATTTTAGTCAAACTATGCTAAAATTAAAAAGAACAGAACATATTCATTACCACTCAAAAATGAGGTTTTTATGGCAGCACTGCCTGCGTTTGATACACATGCTTATGTAAAAAGGTTAAAAGCCGCAGGCTTTAATGAAGCCCAAGCGGAGGCTCAAGCAGAGTTACAATCGGATGTTTTATCGACATTAATCACAGAAAAACTAGCCACGAAAGAAGATATTGATGAAGTCAAAAATGATATTAAAGAACTCAGAAATGAGTTAAAAAATGACATTGTGCGTGTCGAGAACGAAGCTAAACAGGAATTTATCCGCGTGATGGGTAGGTTTAACCAATTGAACTGGATGATCGGGTTCTTATTGACAGGTACCGTCACTATTTTGTTTAAATTGTTTCTTCATGGCTAGGCTATTTTTTAACGAGGCTTCTTTATAACATCCCATATTTTTTTAATTTCTGCCTTACCGTACCACGGCTCAAGCCTAGTAACCGCGTCGTTTTGACCTGATTATTTTTAGTATGGCCAAGTAAAAATTCGAGCAAAGGCATTTCGACTTCGGACAATACCATCTCATAAACGTCTTTAGGGTCTTCACCGCCTAATTGACGAAAATAATTTTTCAATAAACGTTTCACGCTATCGCTTAAACGTTCCGTCTGTTGAGCTATCTCTTCAACCGATTGAATTTTTTCTGTTGTTTTAAAGGAAATCATAGGCTTTTCGACTTATAAAATAATGAGTCCCATTTTACAATCATTGTGTGCCGATAACAAATTTTTATACCTACTCATACGGGTTTTGTAGATTCAGCGCCTAAAGTGGTTAATCTCATTTTATGAGGTGATTTTTCATACCTGTGCTTCTTTGTGCTGGTCTCTCATTTTAAAATGTTATCCTTTGGTAAAAGGATAGCGTTTTAAAAAAGCGAGTACAGACATTTCGAGGACAAGTAGAACGCGCGAAGCGATTCAGTGGTTTTACTTACCGTCTGCCGAATAGAGGATATGAAATTAGAATGGTAACCATGTATATTTATCTTTTTTATTAAATGCATATAATGCAGGGTGTTTTATAAAGGATAATCCATGCCAATTGTACCACCTTTAGAACAAAAATCTTTTGTTATCCAACATCGCGGCATCCAACTTGAGTTGCCTACCCAAACAGGTGCGCCTAGAGACATTTTGGCTTCAAATCGAGATAGCATCTTCCTTAATCCGTTTTATCAATGGAATCAACAACGTTATAAAATGAGTAAAAAAGATTATTGGTTTATCTTATATGATGTACTCGCTGGTCATTTTGCATTTGAACAAACGCGATCCCAAGGCATGGTAACCGTGACTGAGGCAGAAGTTTCGCACCTGGGCTTATTGGATTATATTTTCATCTTTCCTTTTATTTTCAAGACACTGTATTACCTCGCACCAAATAAAGCGTCACAAGGGCTAATCGGGCTATTTGCTGTACCTTTATCCCTAGCGACACATGTGATTGCATCTGGGCTGTTAGCAGTGACATCGCCTCTTTTATATTATGGATACGATGCATATCAAAAATATCTAGCATCAAGCCGACAGAACTTAACCGATATTGTGTGGAGCATGGAAATTATTCCTTTGCCAGGCGAAGGTAAAATAACGCTCACTGATCCGAGAGAAGAAGAATATCCTCGTATCAATGATAAATATCATCGAATAACTTATCAATTATTTAATCGCTATGAAAAGCCTTCCGTCGACTGGTACGAAGATAAAAGGAAAACACTGAGAAAAGTGATGGCGGAGAAGCGTAAAAAAGTCATTTCACAAGGAGATTCATTGCCTCGATGGATTTTGCTTCCTATCAAGAAACGCACGTGGCTTAGCATGGGGTTTTCTCCATTATCTGATTATGAAGAAAATCCCGTGTGGGGGCTCTATCCCTATGTCTATGATTACGCCTACCAATGTGAAAGAGAGTGTGATTGTCCAGGTTGTAGTGGAAGTGCAGACATTTTTCCCGAGCATGGCCCTCTCGTGCGGTTTCATACATTTTCGCCCATTGCCTTATGGGTACCACATGAAGGACAACCTCGAGAAATACTTGATGCTATGCAGCAATTAAACGCCTTTTGTTTTCAAGAAGTCGAACAAAAAAATGTAGGAAAAATGATAAAACGTATGGCAGGATCTTTACAAAGTTCTATTGATCTTATTATGCTACCTGCTTCTAAAGCTCAATCGCAAGGAGATCATTCCATGTCATCTACCCGATCAATGAACCAAGCAATGGAACAACAACCAGCCGCTCTACCAGCAGAGGCATTTGGCGCTTCTGCGGAGGCGCAGATATTACCTGAAGCATCTGGATTTGATCCAGGAATTAAAGAAAATTTATTTGATTATATACAAAGGACGCGACCTCTTTTTATGGGTATACCGTGGCCATGGCCTAATCAAATACTTCATCGAACTTGTCATCTCACAGGGTTATTATTATTGGATCCTATAAGTTGCGGTAATCAAGAAAAACCACATTCTTTTGAATATTCGCAGTTGGAAGAAAAGAAGAGAGAAAAAGAAAAAACGCAGCCCGGAAAACCTTTTCACTGCCCTGATTGTGATAGCCAGAAGTTTTCTCGGAATGATGAACTACGTAATGAAATCCATCTCTCATTACGACAGGTAATAAGGCATTTAGAAGAACTCGGGTCGCAGGATCAGGTGCCACTTCGCCCACATGTTCAAGAGCGTTGGCCTACCTTAACCTCATCCATAAGAGAAGAGATACGAGTAGAGCTGATTGGCATGATTCAGCAGTTTTTGCTCTATGGAAACGATAAAAATTTCTTGAAAGAAAGTTTTTCAAAACGTGCAGCAGCGCGATTAAAATCTGCAATATGGCAAGTCAGAACAAACCAAAATCTAGAAAATTCTGTCGCCATATCTCAAGAGTCATTGGAAGATGTTTCTCAAGAATCAAAAGACTATTGTTTATTGCTATAATGAAGGAATGTTTTTTTATGTTAAACAGAATTTCTCTTGAAAATAAATTTAATAGCTTATTTAATACTGGCTATACGATCACAGAAGACCGTTGGGTTTTAACGCAGTATATTGCAGGTGGATCTACTTCTACATCTTTAAGAGAAGAGAAGGGAAAAAAAAAATATCGCTGTTGCGAGCTGCTTCAAGATTTGGCATATAGCATTTATAATAAAACATCTGATTACGGGCATTCTGCCTTGTTTATTGAAACTTATCAGCATGGGCAGCTGATATTATATCGGTTTGACTATACCACTAAATACACCAGCGTTTATCCTAACGAAAAAGACAAACTTAAAGAATCCTATGCGTGGTTGCGGAGGATAGCTTGGGACGAGGCGGACGACTTGCAGAGTGACAGAAATCCAGAAAATTTTAGGGAGCATGTAGGTCATTTCCGAGAATCAGGCGAGAAAATAAATGTAAGCGATGAAAAAATCGATGGTCGTACTAAAATGGCATACAAAATCGCTAACCTTTCTCGTAAAGAATATCATTCCTGGCGAGTCACTGCGAAAGGTTTAGGAAAATCTTTATTGAAACTTTTAAATGATGAACGTGCTGAGCAAGACAAAATCCCGCACCGTTCTAAGCATCTTTTTTCATTTTTGAGCAGAAATTGCGGATTTTTAATTAATGATGTTCTCAATAAAGCGCTTCGCGAATGCAACTCAGAATCAGATAAAAGAACTGTCAAAACAGCGCAACTGGGTTATTTGAGAAAATTTCATATGGGCAAGTGGTACTATGCTCAGACAATTAGCCACCCTGAATTGATGATGTTATCTGCCCCGAGTCCACTTTTCTTTTCTGTTTTTGAAGAACTGGCACGTGCGAAAAATTTTCTTCTAGATTATCCTGATTTTGATAATAATAGCAGTAATCAGGTATCTATGACTTATCATGAAGCATGGAAACCTGTTTTAACAGCAGTGGTTTTTTATGGAATTAATCTGTTTGTATATGGAGTGGGAACTATACTAATAAACGGTTGCTCAAGACCTCGCCATTTAAGTGATGCTTTATCTAGTATTATCACTGCAGCCAGCATGATAACAGCCTTAGCGCTTTATTACAGCTACATGATGGATGATGACGCAGACTGTTCGTGGAGTGATATGGATGGTGATGTTCTCTGTAGACCTTTACGTGTTTCAGGAAAAATTGACCAATTTTCCGTTGCTACTGCTCTTGGGTGGGCTTTAAAAGAAACCTGTATCCCTTTGCCCGCAGGCCTGCTAATGGCCGCGATGTTCTCGACATTAGTGCTATACTTAGTCACGATGAATTGCTGTCGTCCTGATGAGGAATCAGAGATCGCAGAAGGTTTTATGCAAGCCGATGAAGAAACAAGGATACGACGTGTTGCCGATATCTATGCCTCCGCGTTAGAAATCCCGCTATTAGGTGGGGTAGGTTGCGGTTCACTTGCGCGTGCCTTTAACATTTTTTTAAAGCTTGAAACAAATCCCTTCGTATTGACTATTGTTTCATATCCGAGTATATGGTTGAATTTTCTGAGTCAAAATTCAATTTTGATTTATTATCCACTCGGTTGTTTGGTAGGTGCGCTTCTAGCAAAATGTTGCCATAGAGAACTTTCGGGCTCTTATATCGCTTTTCGAACCCTGCAAGCTGCCCTTTTTAATCTTGCTATCAATTGGCCAGCGACGACTGTGGTAAGTCAATTTAAACCGTTACATGTTGTTTACTCTGATGGCTCTTTTATTACAGCAGGGTTTGCTGTGAATTGTGCGCTCACGAATCATTCTTATTCTAAAGATGAGATCCTCTATTGTGATTCATTAAAAATGCTACTCACTTCTGCTGAGAAAGAAGATGTAATTATAAAATCCATAATGTGCATGATAGGAATGATTGGATTTAAATGGTTATTTTCTTATATGCTACAAGATACAAAAATGAAAATACAACGAACTCTTCCGTCTGCCTCTCCTACGCCTACATCGCCTTTGTTAAGCGATGATCCTGCTCGCCGTAATAGCAATAGCTACGGTGCTATGAGTTCTACTTCCCGTCCAGGAAATAATTCAAGGCGTAATAGTCTTTTTTCAAATTCAAGAACAAATGACGTGGCTCCAAAAGAAGAAAAAGCAGGCAAGAACGAATTGGAAAAAATCTGCGTAAATTTCCAGTAGGCTGACTTACTAGCAATTTCTACCTGCTCACAATTCGGGACGATTAGGTTGTTCCTCCCGCATTCTCTGTTGGGCGATTGCTTTTTCTGCTATCAACAAATGTGTTGGCTTACCTTTTAATTTTTTCAATAGCGCATCGAGTAACTCTTGTTCACAAGGAGACAACGAATCATCGCTATTAAGCAAAATTTCACAGGGCAATGAGTCAAGATTTTCTCCTATGCCACGAGGAAATAACAATGGACTACCATTATTCGGCCTCCTACTCGGCAATTTCGGTGAGGCGGGCGGCGTTTGTTTTCTGGAATAAGAATGGCCTGCTTCTAAGATCCCCTCTGACTTTCTTTTACGGTGAGAGGGCACTCTAAGAACGTCTTCTTTTAAATTCGAATCCTGCCTTAAATCTGATATATCCTCCTGTTCTTCATTTCCAGTCATAGATTCAATCACACTTAAAGCGCTTTTAGAAGCTAACCACTGGTAGAACGATGTGTCTGAATTATTTGGTGAAGGTGTATTATGAGAGGCAATCATAGGTTCTATTGATTTCTTTTCTTCTTTTTTACCGTCCATAAAAATTTCCTAGCAAGTTGTATGTCAAGCCATTTTTTATGCGCACCTTATCACACTGGCTGTGCCAGACGGGTAAGGCAGCATTCAGATCATTACTTTATTCGTTTAGGCGTGTTATCTCAGGCAGAAGATTTTGTCATTTTTACATAAGCATAGTGGCGCCTAAGAGAACCAGAAGTGTACTCGTAAAATTTTTGAATGTCTACCTACTCACATCTCTTGTCACCTGATTTCAGACTACGAGACAAGCGTGCCATTTTGCCTACTTTGCAAGCTGCCACGGCATCCTTCTCTTACCTATAGGCAAACCCTACATCTTTTAGCGAAAGTTCTTATATTTTTTTTGTGTGCATCGTCTTAACCTTGTTCCTAACATTTTTTGAGGAGATAAACATATGTTAAGCACAGTAAAAATAGACATGCCAGTTCCATCCATCTTGAATGACCAGGGCATGAGCCATCAGGAAGAAGCTAGAATGAAAGATAAAAATGCTAGAAAAAATTTTTCGGAACAGGATGACCTGTCGCATGCCGTACGGACTCCCCTTCATGTCTTAGGAGGATATGTAGCAAGTTTGGAAAAGCTTTCACAAGGGTTCAACCCATTAAAAATGTCCGATCAGGATGTGCAGATCAATCTTTTTAGGCGTTCTACAAGACTAGGCCGTTATCTTTCAACCATCCAAGCGCAGGCTGAGTTACTGGTTGGCGGAAACTATGTTGAATTTTTTAGACAGAGATCGTCATCTGAAAAATCGGATAGCTCCGATGAATTATCTATTTCCGTATTCAGAGAGGCTCTTGCTTCTCTGACAACCCATATTAACCACTTAGAGGCTGCACAGGAAAGACTGAAAACCCTCGTCCTTCATTTTGAAAAGTTAAGCGCAGACGAATTTAAAAACCAATTTGATGAAATCGCCATGGAAATTAAGACCATTAGCGTTCAGATAAAAAAAGAGATGGATAATTTAAACAGGACAATCTCATCTAATGTCAATGCTCCACTTTCTGTGATGAAAAAAGAAAAAAATTTCAAGCCCCTGCGGGTCCTGATCGTTGACGATATCGCTGCGAACCAGAGGATACTCAGACGCATGCTTGGAAAGCAGCATTGTTGCGAATTTGCTAATAATGGAAAGGAAGCCGTTGAAAAATGTTCAGAAAATAATTTTGATATCATTTTCATGGATATCCAAATGCCCGTCATGGATGGCCTTGAAGCAACGCAAGAAATCCGCCAGCAGGAACTTACCGCAAATAAAAGAAGAACGCCTATTATTGCTTCGACTGCTATCGATTCAAGCGCCCTCGAAAAAGGCATCACCGTGGCAGCTGGAATGGATGGATACATTATGAAGCCATATGACGAGAAACGAGTACGTGAAATCATTCATCTCCACACGACAGAGAAGGGTGAAAAAGTATGCCAAGAAAGCGAAAGCGAGAGGGACGAGAGGCCTTTTATGCCAATTTTTCCAAGGAGAAAAATTGTACGGAACGGCATTTTCGCAAGAAGTGCTTCAGTGCCTGGAACAGCGAATTCACGCATGGTGTCGCCTGGTTCTGATCCTGGCCCTTCATGTTTTGATGTCAATGCTGAAAAAAATCCTGAACTGGCTTCTTCTGCTTCTCGATGGGGTGCATCACCTGACGGACACGGGCTTCTCGCCAAATTCCATTTGCTCCGCCATGAAAACAGTAATGACCTTGTGCCGGCTTTCTTCGCAGGATCCGAGGTAACGCCAAGATGATCGCAAATACGAAAGAGCTTCTTGTAGAATAAAGTTTTTTTATATTTTTAATGGGGTAACACATCTCCTGTGGGCCAGTCAGCCATCGGCACTTCGCCAGATGATTCTAAAACTAGATGTGAATCTCTCGGATCCATATTGAAAAGGCATTGCCAGTACAGAGGTTTACTGGCAATTCAGGTTAAAAGATTAACTTATGATCGCTATCTTATTTTTAAAGGGCTTAACACGCCTATCTCCAGCTCATACTCTTCTTTTTTTTC
>JAJONP010000201.1 GCA_021323555.1 Gammaproteobacteria bacterium
AGATACAGTGACGGCCTTTATGCCCGGCTGGATGATTGCTGAAGTCAAAGCAACTTGTGATATTCCATGGGAGATTATTGATGCTTGGAGCGGTGATTATTCTCAAGTGCGGACTTTGTTTGCAAAATATATAGGGGATCGTCAATATTACATTTCTCAGTTCCCTATTGATATATTAAGAAAAACAGTAGATGCAAAAATAGATAAGTGTAATCAGGAAGCAATCAAAAAGATAGCTATCTTCTCCAACGAAGCAAGCGAAGAAGAAAAAAATCTCTTCATTTTAACAATTATACGCCAATTTGTTGGCAGAGCGCAATGTGATTGGCTAGATGTTTATCCAGTACTAAACAGTATTGCAGTCGCTATAATCAACGATTCAGAATACAGTGAAATGGTTACCCATATTCTAGATGTTTTGTTTAATATTGAATTTGAATCTAATCGAAATACTCTTATAAAGATAAAGTTAAACCCCAATGAAAGGGGCGATAAAGAGTGTGCGGATCTATTCTGGGTTGCTTGTGAATTAAAACATGATCGGGTAGATGTGCTACAGTGTTTAATAAAGCACGGGGGTGAGGTTGAACGCTTTGGTTTGCAGTATTTAACGGTTGCAGCTGGCCAGGGAAATAATGAGTGCGTAAAATATCTTGCAAGATTTAAATTGGATATGCAATGTAGAATTAGAGTAGATGAAAATGCGGAATATCTTTCCAATCCGCTAGCAATTTATGTAAAAAATAACAATATGGAAATGTTAAGGTATCTTCTTGATAATGGTTTTGATTCTAACTTCATTCCTAAATCCAATAAGATGGCGCTGACGGCATTAGACGGCGCATTATTTTTAGACAATCGCGAAATAACTCTTTTTCTTTTAGAAAGGGGCGCTAGCGCCGATAAGATGGTATTATGGCCTTTGATACTAGGAAATGAGGGTGTAAAAGAGGACGTTCTTTCTAAAGAATGTTTTCCATTGATTTTTCCAATTCTGCCTGCCGCTGAAGATTTAGAAGATTATTTTATTCCAGAACATTCGTATGTTACTACTGCTAGTGTTGCCATTGTAACAGGCGTTGATAAACAGGGCGATCCATTTGTTATCTTAGGCAAGCGAAAAGAAGATTTTTTTAAAAGCACTATCAAATCAAATTACACTTTCCCTGGAGGGTTAAGGAACGTGGGGGAACCATTTTCAGCATGTGCTATTAGAGAGGCTTCTGAAGAACTGGGGTTGCCA
Source organism: Gammaproteobacteria bacterium (assembly GCA_021323555.1). The sequence goes on from JAJONP010000201.1 coordinate 1,244, forward strand.
GATTTAAAATCTTGTATAAAAGACATTACGTGTATTTACACTTATGAAGATAAATTCAAATATGTCAAATTCTACCATATTAATGTAGGTAACTCGTTAGCAGAAAAGCCAGTGTATGCGCAAGATGATTTTCTTTTGGCGAGAAAAGTATCCTTCAAGAATATTCGTTTTAGTGAGGAGTATGAGGGGATCGTTGAACTAAGAAATGGGCAACTTTTCTTGAGTAAGAGTACAGCATTATTGCTAAAAAATATCATATCTAAAGGTAAAATTGACGCCAAAAACGATCTGATTAAGATTTCTCTTTTGATAGAATATGAAGAAACTCTGGGTGAGGAATTATTTATTAAAAAGCTCAAAGCGGGTGATTTCCTCACAATGCAAACATTTGTTTTGCTTGGATTTAGAGTGACACCATTTGTAGTAAAAGAAGCTTTAGTAACGCTTTATGGTAGTAGTGAAAATTATAGACGTATAGAGATTGTTAATGCTGATGAAACCATTAAATTTTTAATGGAAAATCTTAATCTTAAATATTGTCAGCAGACACATTTTGATTTTTTTGAGAGGAAAAATCATGAAAAACCCTGCGTGCTTACAGAGATATGGAAGTTGCTAAAGCCAAATGATATCACCGTAGATATTTTAAATTGTTTGATTGCTTATGGGTTTGATGGAAATAAAATTTCCAACCTAAATATTTATGATAAAGAAAAACTAATGCTTGAACTTATCAAGAGTCCCAGTAAGACAGCAGTGATTGAAAAAATATTTTCACTTGGATATTCTGTTTATAACCCATATGAATTATATTTATCTGCGATTATCGATTTTGAGAATGAATATAAAGAAGAGGTTACTGACCATAGTATTGCTATAAAAAATAATATAAAAACTGTTCGTGATTACTATAAAATTGAAATTCCAAAATCACTGATTGATATTTTTAAATACTGTCGGGGATATTCTAAAATAGCTCTAAACAGGCTTAAAGATCTACTTTTCGAGCATCAGTTTTGTGTAGAAAAGCTCCCGGCTTCTAAAGAGCTTGATACGGCAATTTCGACAATAATTAGCTGTAGCCTAGATGAGTATAAGTACCAGCCGCTTGTGTTGAATACGATTTTAGATGCTTTTATAGAAATAAAGCTCCCTATTAGCGATCTATCTACGTTAAAATGGAAAATTTCTTGGTATGCCGGACCTCTACGGAGAGATGGAATTGATGTTGATAGAATAGAAGAAAAATTATCAAAGCTAGTGAGTATATCTACCAGGGGTAGTTTAGGTCCTCAATTTGGTTAAAAGGGGAGTATGTTTTTATAACCCCCCTTCACGAGGGTGGGGGTGATGCTCTTAACTTTATTTTAAGAAATCACAGAGTTCGTAACGATACACTTAAACTCATAGCGATAATATCTTCGCTATGATTTTAGAGGTTTATTTTTTATTTATCACAAGAAAGGAGATCAAGAACTATGACTTGGAATAGTATTCCTGCCACCGACGTAATCCTCGCTTTCTTTAAGCTCGTCAAGACGTTTTTCTGCTTCAGGATAATTCAAATTAAAAGCTGTGGTGTAGTACTTCTTCGCAGTGTCAATATTTTGGGGAATATTACCAATTAATCCCTCTCTATAAATATCACCCAGGAGCGTTGACGCTTGTGCCTCTTTTAAGTCAATCGAACTTTTAATAGAGGGCGGTACATACGGGTGGTTTTTAATGTAATATTCTTTATCTAATTCTACTTCTTCTAGTACTAAGCAGCCGTACTCATATGCTTCTTCATAATTTCCTGACATCAAAGCAGCTTCCATCTTTTTAACAGGGGGGTTGTCGCTGTGAGCGTCTCTTTCTTTATAAGAGGTTGGTGTGAAACGATGGGGAAGGAGAGCTGCATTTGGGGGGCCATTCTTCAGAAGTTCATTTTTAAAAATTTCTTCCTGAAGTGTAAGTGCTTTTTTTTCTTTATATTCAATCGCTTTTTTGATATTAAGTAGTACATTAGGATGACTTTCAATGTAATATTTTCTATCTAAGTTTACTTCTTTAAGTACTACTTTACTATATTTATGTGCTTCTATATAATTCTCTCTGTCAAAACCGAAATTCATTTTTTCAAAGGGTGTGTACTGAAACGGGTTTGCCTCAGAACTAGTGAAAAAAGTGGGATGCGATGCAGACATGATATAATCTCCTCTCTTCTATGAAAATAGCAGTGAATTAATTTGTTGCTTAAAATCGGTTTAATTTTATCATTTGTTTCTATAAAAATGCAATTGCTCTATATGCTTTGGTCTGCATCTTTATATCGCACCATATTTCAATTTAATAAAATGTTTTTTGCCAAAACGCCGAAAAGCATAAAAACAGATAAACGTTTTGCTTAATTTAGCTATGAATATTGCGAATAGTGAAGATCCATTAAGGTAAAAGTATTGAATGCTCGCATAATGAGTCAAATAGGTTGTGAATCATCTGAAATTTACACAATTGTGCATCCGATTGCATAAGGACAAAAACCATTTTCTGGATCTCCCTGCTCCTGTT
>JAJONP010000202.1 GCA_021323555.1 Gammaproteobacteria bacterium
AAGAACGGATTAACAAAAATTAAATTTGCCGAAACAAGATCAGTGCATACCGCAGCCACACTGTTGGAAGCATATCAATATGACAAACATGGTAGTAACCTAAAAAATGTAAAAATAGACCCAAACAATCCTCCCGCTCCACAGGAAATGATAGCTAAAGGTTTTGCGCTATCTTTTGGAAAGGACTCGCAAAGCATGTTTGGCTTTGCTTCATTTAAAGAAGCATGCACTATTGCTTTTGAATCAATTTCTTTAAAATTTAAAACCGAGGAGCTGGCTAATGCCGCACTTGCAAGTATTGAAGTATACAACGGCAAACAGAATAAAACCGAAAATCAAATTAGAGCTGTACAAACTACATTTAATGACGAATATAAAATAGAAATTCCTGCAACTAGCATTGAACCATTCCTGGTAGGGATGCTAGGCGCTGATGAAAGATTTTGCTCCAAAATAAGAGACCTTTCTACCCTGCAAAGAGCAGAGCAAGCACACACTCTCACCTCAATAAAAGCAGCCAAGAACCCTAAAGATATTCAACATGACGAGGTAAAACAAGACACTAGACTTTGGATAGAAACCGCCGAAGGAGAACCGGGAGTATGCTCCCTAAATTTTGGCGATTCTATACCAACCGAAATAATAGCATCAGTTCTTGGTAATTATTTTGAAACTGACGCAAAAAGGAAATTTGCTAATGAATTCCAAAGATGGACTCCTGCTAAACTTAATAAAGATTTATTTTCCAGTCGCGCTGCAAGGAAAGATACTTACCATAAAGGCGCATACTTCCCTATTGAAGAAGGCTGGCAAACAGAAAATCAAGCTGCAATTCTATTATTGGATGCACTAGTAAGAGATAAAAAGATTACTCGTGATTATGATAAAGAACAATACGAATTAACAAACAAACTATTGAATGAATGTAAGGCAGAGTTACTAAAACGCACCGTAACTACTTTAGCTTTAGGCGGAATGATGACTGAAGAATTATCTAATGCCTTGGAAGAACGCATGATTAGACTTTTTGCATCAGTTGACAGAAAATCTATTGATGAAAAAACTTATGAAGCTGTCGTAGCAAATTTACGCTCAAATCCTACAAACAAGCTAGCAACATTTATTAACTTTATAACTAGCAATTCTGTAAATGGCGCAAATGAAGTACCAGAAGGGCCACTATATCATCATAATTTAATAAATATTACTTTAGCAGCAGAAAGACAAGAAAACAGAAAAGGTGCCGCTAAAATATCTACCGCAGAGTTTTTACAGGAAAATGGGATAGATATAAAAATATCCGGAAAAACTGGCGGGGAAAGAAAGGTATCAGACGCCGATGGCGCTATTTTAACTAACCTTGCTAAAACCTTTCCTCTTTGCTATTCATTCATGACCAAAGAAAGTTTTGATTTTAAAGTTAAAGCTTTAGACAAGTCTACTATTATATTATCAAAATCTGCTGGATATGTTCATAAACAGGACCCGGAATTTTTCAACAGATTCACTAAAGAGCTTGATACGATTGTAGCGTTTAAAAAAGAGCTCGGAACTGCAATCCAAAACTTTAGCAAAACACATAAAAATGCTACACTAGAAGATTTAGCGCAAGACTATGGATTCTTATTTATATTAAAGAAATATGAGCCGCTTTTACTAATTGATTACTCTAAAGATGTAGACTTATTTTATAAGAAAAACCCGAGTCTGGCAGCTGAGATAAGAATCGGTCTAGAGGCAGACGCTAAAAGACTCGGTATTGATTTTAGAGTTGCTAATACTGGCAACATAAGCCCAAGAGCAACAAATTATTCTAATCTCACCTCTAGCTCAATAGCTCCATCTAACTTTGATACCAGAGCAAGATCTGCTGCAAGGCCATCGTCAGTATACCTGGCACAAAGTAGAGGTTCTGTTGGTGCTAGCACTCCTAATGTTAAACCTAAATTCCAAGAAATTTTGGGCGATAATGACAAAGAATCACCTAACATTGGTCGTAAATAATTAGAACCTCTATTAAAATAGCCTTATCCTTATTGGATCAGGCTATTTTTACCATTATACAAAACATATAAACTCCCCTCCCTCTCCTATCGCAACCTTAGTCGTATCACCATAAAATGAATATTATTCACTTGAAATGGGATTAACTATGGATGAGACACTTGTAAAAAAACAAAAGAAGCATTTTGCTGATTGGCTACGTGATGCATACGCTATGGAGCATCAATCAATAGAGCTATTTGAAAGTGAAATTAAGCGCATGAAGGATAAATATCCGGCATTTAGCGAGCAAATCTCTATACATCTGCAAAATACAAAACGTCAAACAGCACAACTGGAAAGATGTCTTAAAGATTTGGGTGAAGATACATCAATAATTAAAACTGGTGTTGCAAAAGTCATCGGTACTGCACAAGCATTAAGTGGGCTTTTTACATCTGACGAAGTAGTAAAAGCAAGTGTCGCACTTTATGTTTTTGAACACTATAAAATAGCAAATTATATCGTACTTATTGAAGCTGCAAAAGAAACAAATCAGCCTCATATAATAGAAGTTTGCAATGAAATATTACAGAAGGAGAAAGCTATGGCAGATTGGATGATAAATTATATTCCTAAAGCTACTATCCAGTTCCTAAACCAAACAAAATAAAGTTATTTATGAAATAAATGCAGGATTACTGTAATTAGCACACTTAATAACAAACAGCTTGTAAGCGGAAAGTATAAAGTAAAATTTTTCTGCTCAATTACAATGTCACCAGGTAAATTGCCTAATCCTAGTTTTTGTAACAAAGGCCATAGTAAGCCTAGTGCAACAAGGGTAATGCCAAATATAATAAGAAACCGTTCCAATTCTATTTGGCCACCCACCCTTTATTAGTTTTTTCGTATTTTTCTTTCACAGCGCTCCATGCTACACGATGAGAAACCTCTTCTTGACTGCCACCTTTACGCCGTTTTGCAGGATCCTTATACTCCTGCCAGGCATGATTAAATGCCTCACGATAAATATCCTGCGCATGTGATGGTAAATTATCCTTAACGCTATCTGGAAGGTCTTTGTTTGTTTCGTATGGCATGAAACCTCTCCTTGCGGACCAGAGGGCACATTTACATAGGCATTCCGGTAGTTCCTGGCATCACCCTCTGGCCCTATGAAAAGAGCAATCTCTTTTCACAATTTAAAAGTAGCACAACGCATATAAATGCTAAATATGAGGTTATATTAGCAAGCTAAATTCTAGATAAAGTACTTTACTTAGATTTATCTACAGTGCATTTGTTTACTCTGGCGGAACATTCCGACTCCATATCAATATCCAAATTATTTATATTGCAACAAATAATATACAACAATAATGTGTTGCAAGGTGTCTTCAAACCAAGCTATTCCATTGTACGCTCACAAACTTTCTCTGCAGTTTCACCAACTAACTCAGCGTCATCTGTTTGTCGTGCAATATCCCCAAGCGTAAGAATCCCCTCTAGTTGTTTATCTTCTTCATTATTTAC
>JAJONP010000203.1 GCA_021323555.1 Gammaproteobacteria bacterium
TCAGGTAGTTTGTCGATATGACATATTTTTGCTAAATAGTGATGTGCTTTTTCGACAAGCCGCGGTACAGAAGCATGATAACAAAAATAATCATGCTCACTAAACTCACGTTGACTAATCGTGCAATATTGATGCCATGTTTTTTCTAACATCATCAAATACAATTTACTCGAATATTTTCCTTCTACAAAAGCGGCATCGGCATAATTGGGTCGCCAAAAATCCATAACATTTTCCGTCACCACACCATACTCAGATTCAAGCGCTAAAATACGTGGATGAGCAGATAACACCATTGCAATAGCGCCACACCCTTGTGATGATTCACCGGGCGCACCTAAGCCATAACGTGCAATATCCGAGGCAATTAGCAATATTTTTTTATCAGGATATTGTCGTAGAAATGGCAGTGCAAGCTGTAATGCGAATGTCGCGCTATAACACGCTTGCTTTAATTCAATCACGCGACATCGCTGTGGTAACCCTAATAAATCATGGACATAAATACCTGCCGCCTTTGATTGATCAATACCTGATTCGGTGGCAAATAACAGCATTTCAATGGAAGAATAATCTACATCACGCAAGGCATCACGCGCAGCAGTGGCTGCCATCGTCACAATATCTTCATCGGGGGGCGGAACCGCCATCTGAGATTGACCTAACCCAATAAAATATTTATCAGAATCAACACCACGGGCTTCAGCCAAACGCGCTAAATCCAGCTTGTAATGTGATGTATAAAACGCAAGTGTATCAATACCGACTTTAAACACTCTGACTCCCACCCTCTCTATTTTTATTTTCTAAGGAGCGTTCTAATTTCAAATGACTCTTCATTAACTCGCCTTGATTTGTTTGCGCTGCCAGCAAAGATAATTCTCCGCATAATACTGCACACGCTGCAGTAATAGCTAGACGTCGTGCATTTTCGCCACGCGCCCGCTCTTCGAGACAACCTAATTGTTGTAAATTATCCCGCACGAAATCATGTGTCTTTCCATTGCCGACTGTACCCACAATCACATTAGGCAGCGTCACTGTAAAATATAAATCTTCATTCCGCAACTCAGCGTGTACTATTCCCTGCGATCCTTCAATAATATTAGCGGCATCTTGCCCTGTCGCTAAATAAAAACCTAATCGCATATTCGCAAAATGTGCATTCGCACTTCGAAGACTGCCTGCAACGATACTGCCTATTAAATTTTTCTTAATATTTAACTGGACTATTTTATGAGGTGTTGTTTTTAAAAAACGCTGACAGAGATCGGGCGAAATCAATACTTCCGCAACCACATATTTTCCTCTACCTAAAATACCATTCACAGCAGAGACTTTTTTATCCGCACAATAATTTCCTGAAATAGAAACATAGTTTAGATTTTTATACTGCGATAAAATCCACGTCATTAAGCAATCACTTGCCAGTGTTACCATATTATGGCCTGCTGCATCGGCAGTATTAAATTCAAAACGCAAATAAATTAAATTACCAACCTGTTGACTATGAATATCCAGCAAACGAGCATAATGGCTCGTTTCAGCAACTATTCCTTGCATCTCTTCTTTTTGCTTGATGATCTGTAGAATCGCTTCGTGTGCCTCTTCTATAGTATTCGCTTCCAACAAGACGGAACGTGCCATACGTTCATCTATGACCATTGCACTTATGCCCCCTGCTGCCGTACAAACTCGCGCACCTCGATGTGTAGACGCCCAGAGCGGTGTTTCAAAAGTGGCTAAAGGAATTGGAAGCAATGCATTTACCTCACCCTTAATTTTTACAGGGCCCACAAGGCGCATAGGAATACCTGCAATCTGTTTATTGCGTTGCCAATTCATAAAGCATAATTTCCATTTAGGTTCTCATTAGACGATAAGTATGGTATAAAAGCGCCTCATTTTACTGGAACATGCCCAATGGCCGCAACAGAACATATCATTTTAGTAGATGAAGATGACAACCCTATCGGCACGGCTGAAAAACTTCAAGCTCACCGCGAAGGCTTGTGCCACCGCGCTTTTTCAGTATTTGTCTTTTCGGGCGACCATTTACTGCTCCAGCAACGCGCCAAAGAAAAATATCATTCACCCGAACTCTGGACGAATACCTGCTGTTCTCATCCTCGTATAGGGGAAACGGTTGTTGAAGCAGGACAACGCCGCCTCAAAGAAGAAATGGGCCTTGATATACCCCTGCAAACAGTAGGCTGGTTTCATTACGTTGCCCATTTTAGCAATGGGTTAACAGAAAATGAAGTGGATCATATCCTCATCGGCACAATACCTCATCGAGAAATAACACCTAACCCCTTGGAAGTATTAGATTATCGCTGGATCACCCTGCCCGAACTCGAAAAAGAATTAGTCGATAATCCAGAGCGATTTACACCTTGGTTAAAACAAGCTTTAGCAATAGTAAAAATCAATAAATAAAACTATTCATTGAAATGATTATCTTGTATCATTATGCTTCATTACACTACATAATAATAATCCAAAAGCATGCATATTGGTTAATCGATAGTCGAAGTTGTATAGACTAGAGACATAGGTAACAAACGTGCATGGACATAGGTAACACTGTCCCCACTTATTCGAGAACATCCATTTAACTGTGTCATTCCCGCGAAAGCGGGAACCCATTTTGCCCTGTAGCTAGACTGGCCTTAGTAAAATAATTTCCATGTTTAAGGCAGGTTGAGTGACATGTGAGAATAGGTTCCCGCTTTCGCGGGAATGACACAGTTAAATGAATATTCCCATTTTTACATAAATTGTTATCGAATATCATTCATAAGGATCGATTGAAAGTATTATCCTCCGTAGAAGCGGCAATTCATACAAACTCATGCCTGTGGAAATCTTTCGCATTATTAGAGGCGACATAAGATTAAAAAAAGTGTCGATCCCTCAGGCCCGCAAGCCTATTGAAAATCGCGAATGATCGTCGATTACTGTCAAGGGGTGACATCTTCCTTTGTGCATTGCAAAATGACCCTCTAAAGCAAAGCGTACAAATTCCAACTTCGATTTCATCTTGGTAACCTCTTTCCAGGGCATTATCGTCTCCTTATTAAGTCTCGATAATAGATTTTAGAGTGTTACCTATGTCCCCGCACGTTTGTTACCTATTTCTCCAGTCCATACAAATCGATAGTCAAAGTAATAGCCCAGGGATGATCTATAATGTTTTGATAAATAAAATAAATTTAAAATATTTATCAAAAAAATTATAGCTGAACAGGCAAAAAAACACTAAGCATCTATACTCGAGTTATGAGTTGAAAGGTGCTAATGGTCCAGAAGCGAGGAGAAGCGATATGATGAGAGCACAAGGCGGGAATGTTTTTGACAAAGCCCTCGAAGTGGAGCTTGATAAAGCTGGAAAAACTTGGACCGGGTGGTTCAAAGAAGGTGTTGGCTTAAATCTAAATCAAAAACAACAAGCAGCCGCCTTTCATGCAGCATTGTCCGTATTCCTCCAAG
>JAJONP010000048.1 GCA_021323555.1 Gammaproteobacteria bacterium
GCATCCAACACAGGATCTACAAAACCTGAATGGAGCAGCGCATCGCCTAGGTCATGCATATCTATCAACATAGGTAACTGGATAGCTTGCTTTTGTAATTCTTGCAGCGTATCAGGGCCTAAACTTGTTAACACAAGCAACCCTTCGGGTCGCAACATTCGCCGCCATACCTGCAACATTTGTTTTAAGTCAGCACACCAGGGTAATAATAAATTTGCTACGATTAAATCAATGCTATAATCATCCACTGTAGAAATAGCTGAAAAATCACGTAGAATAATTAATTCAGCTTCTGGATAACGCTGCTGTAAAAGCAAATCACTCTTATCTGCACCCCACCCCCACTCTATAATACGTTTTGGTTTCAACGCTACTAAATCCAAACGCGCCAATAATTCTGCGCCTACTTCGCGATCCAGCGCCGCAGCAGCATAATAATCCTCAGGTGAAACAGACCCAAACCGATTCTTCAAAATAGGGACCTCATTATATGTCAAACAAAAAGAGAAATTATCTCAAAAAACTACTCGCTTGGCTGCTACCTTATAGCTGCGTCTTATGCCATCATACGTCAGACCGCTACCAAGACCTGTGCGCTGAATGTTATAAAACCTTACCATGGCTGCAACAACATTGTTTACGTTGCGCTATTCCATTATTTATGACAGAAACCTGCGGCCATTGCCTACAAAAACCTCCCTCTTTTGACACCACTCACGCACTTTTTCTCTATCAACCACCCATTACCCAACTCATTTTAGAACTTAAGTTCAAGCAATCCCTTATCAATGCGCAACTTTTAGGAGAATTACTGACAGCTCACATTCAACAAAGCTGGTATCAAACAGCTCCGCTACCCGATGTCATTATCCCTGTACCACTCCATCCAGAACGCCTAAAAGAACGAGGTTATAATCAAGCACTCGAAATTGCGCGCCCTATTTCCAAATCACTTCAAATCCCGATCAATATAACAGCTTGTCAACGTGTCAAAGCTACTACGCCACAAACCATACTTCCCGCAAAAGAACGCCAACAAAATATAAAAAACGCATTTACAGTCACCCAAAAACTGGCTCACCCACATGTTGCAGTTATCGATGATGTTATTACCACAGGCTATACCATCTCTGAATTCTGCAAAACACTTAAACAAAACGGAGTACGGACCATTGATGTATGGTGTTGCGCAAGAGCAGCAGGTTTTTAAGATTTTAGGTGGTGCTCCTTTACTGCTGTGTGTATAATCAAACACTTTAGTAAAAGGTACTCATAATGCAAGAAATATTTTTATTCTTAGAACACCATCTGGCGCTCGTAATAGCGCTTATTGTGATATTAATCTTGCTCGCCATTTTTGAATATATTAAATCAAAAAAGAGTGCCGCTTACCTTAGCCCAGCAGTAGCTACTCAAATGATTAATCATCAAAATGCTATTGTCCTCGATATCCGAAGCCGTGAAGCCTATACCGCAGGTCATATTGTCAATGCAATTTCTATCCCAATGGCTGAGTTAGAAACTCACTATAAAAAACTTGGGCCCTCTAAAGCACAACCCATCATTATACTTTGTTCAACGGGTCAGGAATCTGCTCGCGCTGCTGAATTACTCACAAGAAATGGATTTAGCACATTTATATTGACAGGCGGAATACGTGGATGGAAAGAGGCAGAAATGCCTCTTGTAAAAGGCTAGTACGATGACAAAAATTATTTTATATACTAAAGAAAATTGTTCTTATTGTGTCAAGGCAAAACAGTTACTGACCGCAAAAAAATTGGATTATCAGGAAATTCGTATTGACTTAAATCCTGACAAACGTATTGAGATGGAACGTTTAAGTGGGCGACGCACAGTACCACAAATTTTTATTAACGATCAATCTATTGGTGGGTATGATGATTTATTTGTACTCTCACAATCAGGACAGTTAACACATTTATTAAACTAGTTTTTATTTTTTTATAAGGAACGCATTCATGACAACTCAAACAGATGCAACAAATCCTCAATTTGAAATTCAACGAATTTATACAAAGGGTATTTCTTATGAAGCCCCTAATACACCCCAGATCTTCACGGATAAGGATTGGAAACCTGAAGTACAACTTAATTTGGAAACGAAAAGCAATCGCATTCAGGATAATACGCATGAAGTCGTATTATCTGTGACTGCCACTGTGACCAGCCATAAAAAATCCGCATTCTTAATCGAAGTTCAGCAAGCAGGTATCTTCTTGATTTCTAACTTACCTAGCGAACAATTACGCCAAACGCTTGGCAGCTTTTGTCCAAATATTTTATTCCCCTACATACGTGAAGTGATTTCTGACATTATTACGCGCGGCGGCTTTCCACAACTTCTGTTAGCCCCTGTTAATTTTGATGCGCTCTATGCACAGCACTTGCAAGATCCCAAAAACACGATGGTCGAGGGCGATGGTCATATCCACTAATGAATACACATCTTCCTCCATTAGCAATTCTCGGCGCTGGCTCTTGGGGCACAGCACTGGCTTTGCATTTATCACGTCTAAACCAAACCATTCGTTTATGGACATTTGAAAAAAAACACGCAACTGATTTACAAACAGAAAAAACGAATAACCACTATCTCCCCGGACATCCGTTTCCCTCAACTTTACACCCGACAGATCAAATGGCCGATGCCATCCAGGGGGTACAGGATATTCTTATCGTTGTGCCATCTATGGGATTTCGGAACACCGTTACACAATTAAAACCATTACTCCAACCTGGTATGCGTATCGTTTGGGCGACTAAAGGATTAGATGAAAATACAGGGCAATTACTTCATGAAGTGATTGAAGAAGTATTAGGGAAAGAATATTCGTATGCTGTACTCGCTGGTCCGTCTTTTGCGGGCGAAGTCGCTCGAGCGCTACCCACTGCAGTCGTCATTGCCAGTTCTAACCCTGGGTTTGCTCAAGATTTATCAGTCCGCTTTAACACACCTTTCTTTCGTGTCTATTTAAGCAATGACATCATAGGCGTTGAAGTCGGTGGCGTTGTCAAAAATGTACTCGCTATTGCTACAGGCATTTCCGATGGTATGGGCTTTGGCGCGAATGCTCGCTGCGCACTAATCACACGCGGTTTAGCAGAAATGATGCGCCTTGGCCGTGCTTTAGGCGGTCAGCTTGATACTCTAACAGGGCTTGCAGGTTTAGGGGATCTCATTTTAACGTGTACTGATAATCAATCCCGCAATCGCCGCTTTGGCCTTGCGCTCGGGCAAGGTAAAAATGCAAGCATTGCTGAAAAAGAAATTGGCCAAGTCGTAGAAGGCAAACGCAATGCTGAGCTGATCATTCAACTTGCGCACAAAGCAAAGATAGAAATGCCTATTGTTGAAGCCGTTTGGGAACTCTTACAAGAAAAGATAACAGTTCAACAAGCCATGCGAGCCTTGCTTGACCGAACACCAAAAGCTGAAAGGTGGTAACGGTTCCTATGTCATTCAAACACATTTGAAGCGGCGCAACTTCAACGCAGCTTCGTCCAAATGATCGATCATATGCAAATACCTAATACCCGATTTTAGGGTCGAGCGCAACAGCGCCTACAAATTTCCTCCATGAATGCTAAAACAATGATTTAGAAAATTAAAAAAGTGGAATAACTTGTTTTTGTTGATTTTTTTTTATTCTATTATATAATAAGTGGTAAAAATTAATATTACTTAATACGAGGAGTCACCTACCATGAGCTATACAAGACAAGAGAATGACAATGGATTGGATGCTAAATCAGTTGAAATAGCTGCGCCGATGAGACAACACCCAGCGCCCGTCTGTCAATTTTCTGAAGCAGTTCAAAACATATTTGGCACGTCAATCATCGAAGACTATCATCAAATGCAAGATGCAATGGCTGAGTTTAAAATGTTTTGCTGGCAGACATCACCAGAAAAAAACGAAGGCCCATCCGAAGGTAGTTTGTGGCACCTTGTAGGAGAAACAAAGGAATCCCTTATCATTCTTCGTGATGAAATGGTTATATATACGCAACACGAACAGTCAAATTTAATTGAGCTTCAGAGAGCATTCGAGGATTTCCAAACAAATATAAAACTGATGGAAGAAAGATTGGAACTTTCTAAAGCAATAGAAAACCGCGCACAAACAAATATGAATATAGGCAGTGTGGTAGCCTGTGGTTTAGCAAGCACTTGCCTAGGAACGCCCATAGGCCTATTGTTTGGAGGATGGCTAAGAGGCTCATTAGCAGTAAGCAGGTATGCGGTAAGTGATACTCAGATTAAACAACATTTACAATTAGAATCGAATGTCGCATTAGGTAAGAAAATCATCGATGCAGTACAAGCAGGAGCGCCAATATTGGCACCCAGGCCAGTTATAAAAGTTTATTAAATGCTAAGGGTATGCGTCAGGGCAATCTCGTGCGAAAATTTTTGTTCTCGAAACGCAAACTTTACCTGTTAAAACGCAAACTTACCGCTAATCATACATCAACTGATCCAGCGTTGTCATTTCGCCGCGCGGAGTGGGCTGGATCAACTCATACAGCACATCCATCATACATAACACCCGCAACGCATTCGGAGTCACATCATCAAAAGCAACCGATACACCTAATATAGCGCCTGTGGTTTCTTCAAAAGTCACGCCAATACCATAACCCAAACATAGTGAACATAATTGATCAGCTCGTCGTGCGATACCTGGAAGCAACCCGGCGGGGGCAAATACTTCTTCCATGGTCATCGGCCGGCCGTTCAAACTAAAACGCGCGCCCATGGTTCTTGCGACTTTACTCATTAATTCTGACATATCCATTTTAAATCACCTTTTCCACCAAGGTTGAGCAATTTTCCTATTGCCAGCAATAAACGCTCGAAACCAACGCAAAAATACCATCAATGTAAATCCGTAACGCTCCAATGTGGCAAAAAACACCGTTGCAATCAAGGCTAAAATAAATGTCCATAAGCGAATATGAAGCATTAAAACTAATAAAGGAAAACAGGCTCTAAAATCAAGAAAAAATAACCTCACACTTCTTGCAGAATCACGCCAATGTGCCATTGTTATTTCCCTTATCTACTTAAAGTTAAATTATTGTATCATGCTCCAATAATGCCTGATAATATTAACTTCTTGCAAACGGATTTAAGGAATGCCCCGTTTATGATTATGAATATCTGCTCCGCGATACTGACATTACTGTGTTTTATTATTTTATCAAGTTGTGCCAAACCGCCTGCATCCAGCGTGCAAGATAACACTGGCGCATCATTGTCTGAAGCTTCGTACGCAGTCAGTCGCTCTATCGTCAGCTTATCGGAAACAGCACAGGCTGCACATCCCATATCCTCACTCGAGCCGCCACCTAATCCCGCCTCCTACGGCATGGCAGGATTAACTTCTATTGATTGGTCAGGGCCTGTAGAACCCTTAGTGAGACAAATTGCCAAAGCGGCGAGTTATCAAATACGCGTATTAGGTGTTCCGCCGGCTATCCCTGTCTTAGTCACTGTGTATGACAAAAACAGAATGCTCGCTGATGTATTACGTGATGTGGGTTATCAATGCGGCCGGCGCGCGACTGTCGTTGTTTATCCTGGAAGCAGAGTGATTGAATTACGTTATGCAAAAAATTAAATCTATCCTTATTGTTTTTTTAATGAGTATCCTCAGCGCTTGCGCTGCACACCGCCATACACAAGAAATCGACCCCACGAATATTCATCAATTAGAAGCTATGCAAAATGATGAACCTGTCCATGCTGAAGGAAGCAGTCCTGCGATTAGCCAAATCCGCATGAAAGTACTCGAAGATACAGCCTTGAGCTTAGGCGCGCAGGGCGGGCTCGCTATCAAATCTCAACAAATTAATGACAAATTAAAAAATAACCAATGGTCGCTTGAAACTATTTATAATTTTAACGGGATGTTACTCAGCCATGGCGTGCTGCCTCCTGTTCTCGTTGAAAGCGACCAAAGCTTGAATTTGAGCGACCCCAATACGATACGAGTCGCTGATAAAACTTATAAAATTGTTGCGCAAGCCCGCTTTGCCACCACACCGCCTAATTGGCGGGATTATTTATTAATGCCATTCAATAAACCAGAAATGCCTAATAAAATATTATTGCCCCGCACAGAAGAGGAACGAAGAATTTGGGTCAGGTCAATCCGATTAGGGTGGGAGAAAGGCCTTCAACAAGCCGATAGTATCTTTCAACAAAATTTAGCGCGTTTAAAACGCGACTATAATGGCATGATTCTCTACCGTAAATTATTACAAGAAAAAATGGTCAGCGCACCTTATGTGTCGAAAACAGAACTAGGTGTCACAGGCAATGGCACAGATATGCGCATTAATGACCAAGTGCTACGCATTACTGAATTACCTAAACTACAAACAGATGCCCATAACTGGAATGCTATCGTGGTAAAACAACATGACGACTGATTTTCTTTTTCCACAAGAACCCATACGACTATCTATCGATATCACCAATGAAATCTTAATGCATTGCGTCAAATTAGGCGCATCAGATATTACGCTTCAAACAAATGAACCTATTTTTGCAGAAATCTATGGACGCTTAAATAAAATAACACGGCGACGTTTATCGAATACCGAAGTCGGCGAAATTATTAATGCGATTTACGGGCAAAACGGAACAGCACAACTCATGTCAGGGAAAGATGTGGATACGCATTATGAAATTCGCCCTAATCGCAGTGACCGTTATCGCTTTCGTATTAATGCCACCGCCTGTTTAGTGGAAGGACATGATGGTATTCAAATCACAGCACGTACTATTCCAAGCGATCCGCCCAAATTGGACAGTATGCAATTACCGCAAGCCGTATTAGACGCCATTGCGCCCGAACAAGGCATTGTCTATGTGACAGGCGCGACCGGTTCAGGTAAAAGCACCTTGCTCTCCTCCATTATTCGAAATATTGCTGAAAATGCCGAAAGTAATCGAAAAATTTTAACCTATGAAGCCCCTATCGAATTTGTATATGATAGCGTTGAAAAAATATCTTCTATTGTCAGCCAAACTGAAATACCGCGCCATTTACCCAGCTTTGCAGCAGGTGTTCGGAATGCATTACGCCGAAAGCCACGGCTTATTTTAGTCGGTGAAGCACGCGACATGGAAACCATTAGTGCCGCTATGGAAGCAGCTATGACAGGGCATCCTGTTTATACAACACTCCATAGTAATGGGGTTGCTGAAACAGTACGCCGATTAGTCACAACCTACCCTGCGGAAGAACGCGCTGGCCGTACGATTGATTTAATCGAAACCATGCGGCTGATTATTTCGCAACGCCTGGCTCCAACAGAAGATGGCAAACGTGTTGCATTACGTGAATACCTCGTTTTCAATGAAAAAATTCGAGATACCTTACTTGACATAGACCCTGTGAATATCACCGCTATGGTACGCAAACTCGTCCGCGAACAAGGCCGTACCATGGCAGCAGATGCCAAAGAAAAATTTGACGCAGGGGTTATTTCAGAACGGAATTATCGGGTGATTGCAGAACAAACCAAACGTGAAGATACGGATGTGGGGTTGGTTTAGCATTTCCAATAAAATGTATTATCCTTGTCCTTAAGATTCTCCTTCTCCTTTTCCTGCTTGTAGGGATGGATCTTTCGGAGCTTTTTCCTTCACTTTCTCGTCCTGTCTAGCCTTCAGGATACCACTGGTAGCAGCGCTTCCCGATTCTTTAGAAGCACCTGTTATCGCGCCAGCACTTCCCTCCAGAGCTTGTTTCGCACCGGCCAATCCTTCGCTTTCGCTATAGGAAATTGCCTGACCACCAATATACATTAACACTTTTTCTGGAATCACATGGATCAAAGAAAATACTTTATTCAACGCCATCGTTACTAATGACACATACACGACAAAAAATGCAAGGGCTTCAAAAATACCAGGTGAACTAATAACCTCGTACGCTACTTGAGAAAAACCTGTATTAATCATTTTAATAACGACAATTGCTACAAACATAGATGCCATCATGCCAAAGATCATTAATCCTGGCCGAAGAATTAAATTAAATAAAATCATTACAGCAGGTTCTGCTTTTCCCAATAATTCATGCTGACCACTAGGGCTTAAAATACCGAGCGCAATCAAAGGCCCTGCCACCATTGCCTCCAATGTTGTCATCATCCAACCGATTGCACCCATGGTAAAAATAATATAAGGCAACAGAGGCAAATAAATACCTATAATAGCACCCATAGAATACAGTGAGACAATCATTAAAATAAAGAAAGGGGAAACCATCCCCCATGCTGCTTTGGCATATTCCAAAGCAGGATTTGCTGTCATACCTGAGCCTAGGACTACAAAATTAATAGTACCAACAACAGCGGCTATACTGACTATAACTAGGGTAGCCCAAAACAATATCTGCGCGGAATACATCATTTTATAGCCAGATGCAGCCAATTGAGCAAGTGGATTTTTATCTCCTTTTGTTAAATCATTCATCAAAGCATGCAGCATGTTCAGATTCTCCATCATCCATTGTGTTGCGGGGGATGATTTAGGGATACCAGGTGAGGCATAGCTACTAGCCGCACTCGATGATTGGCCTTGAATCGCTGAAAATAAAGTATTTGTTTCTAAACGCAAATTATTTCGATATTTACGAACTCCTTTTTTCTTCGGTTCTTCCTGAGTTGCAAGCCCGTGAGGTTCTGGCTCTGTAATATTGAATAGGGCTAATTTATCCATGGATACTTGCTGCGCGGCATTTTCTTTAGCAATCGTGTAATAATACATGCCTGCCAAAATCCAGCCATTTTTTTCCGCATCCTGACGCCAGCTAGACAGTTTAGGCGGCGGCATTGTCGCTAAATAATTGGTGTACGCTTCTGTTAAAGCTCCCACATATTGATTCACCGCAGGTGCTATAAAGTCTTCGTTATTCAAATAAGGCTCAAGCCCGTACGGTATATAAACCTTTTCTAACGTCTGAGAATTCACGCTATCGGTTTGTTCATTAGAACTAATGGGACGATATTTATCTTTAAAATCAGAAGGACAATCTTTCTGACCATTCAGTATTCCATTCTCAGACTTAGCCTGCGCGCAACAAGGTTTTATACTTTTCGCAGTACAAAATGATTTGATCCATTCCGGCGTTGTATCTGCATTTCCTGTCACTGACTTTAAATCCGATGTATAATAAAAATTTTGATATTCATAATCCATCTGCACAAATTTCTTCGCAATCGTATCTACAACTGAAATAATACCAGGCAACACCATCACTTGTGCTTTAGCCAGCGCGCAAGACAGAGATTGAGGATCAATGCAAGCATCTGGAAAAGGCTTACTACCAGAATTAGTATCAGACTTAGTCTTGATGTTCCTAAATTCTATAGCGCCACAACCAAACCCTAAATTATAAGAGCCACTCTTTGGATTTAACTCTGGCAGGGCTTTGCTTCGACAATCTTGATCAGATGGATGTTCAGCACAATAATAGGAAGCAAAAGAAGAAGGCATCCCAGATATAGTATAATTTGACAGCATGCTTTCCCTACAAACTAATCCCGTAAATAAATCTTTCACGCTTTTAGTAACAAGTGTGGTAATGTTAGGAAAATCAACACGTGCATACGGACTGCCATGATTTTCCTCCATAAATCCCATGGTAGCGGTCCATAAATTATCTGCCAAACCTACGCCTTGCAGAATCAACCACATAATAATCATTTGAATGGCACAGTACCCACCTGCCGAGGGAAAAAGCCCAACGATCCCTAATACCGTACGAACAGGCACCCATAAACCACTCCATTTTTTACCTAGAAATTCACCCTCACTGGCTGTCGCTAACAAGCCAACGACTGTCGTATAAGTCACAATCATGGCACCTACAGAAAGCGCAGCTGTATTTAAGATTTTAAACAATATGCCTAATAATGCTGGAGCATTGGAAAGCGGTAAAATACCCGGTATGTTCCCAAAAATTTGCCCGAGGTAATAAACCGATTGATCATTGGAGGCAAGCGTAAAAAGATTGAGACTCATCCTGCCTGGCCCTCATTATTGGGTTTTCCACGCCACCATTCCTCAACAGTACAACCCAATTTGCGATGCTTAATTTGGAAATGCCAAAAATCAAACTTAAATGCATTAGCCGCTAATAAAGCAGCGACAACCATTGCCAAACACCAACCTGCGAATGTGCCATGATGGAATAAATAATAGAAGCTCGCCAAAATTGAACTTGTACTCAAGGCAATAAAAAGCCACGCATAGAGTTGATAACGCTGAGCATTGTGTTGTAAATCTGCCTCGGTGACATTTAAACGCTCTAACGCTTGTTCGAAGGTTTCAACGCGCTGTGTTTTATCAGGCGTAAAGGCTGTTTTAAGTGTGCTACCAATTAAACGCGTATAACCACTAATCTCATGGACACCTAGCCATGCAGTGGGGTTAAAAAATGTTTTGCGTGAAATTTTGAAGATATCTTTAACTGCCATAGTCATCCATACAGTAAGAAGTTTAAGTTACCTTAGCATTCACCTATCAAAAAAACAACTTTTGTATTCACTCTATCAATTATCATGTATTATTAACCCTTGCAGATCGTAAACTGGGATGTATTGATATGCCAAGTATAGATTTACACGCTTCACATGAATTTTGGAAGAACCATGAAGACCCCATGATCTTCCGAGTCATCTCTTTTATGGAAAGTGTCGAAGATTGGACGCTGGATGGCGATCCAGAATTGGAAAAAGCACTGACTGCGATTGGAAATGGTTTAGAGGAATTGTCTTCTTTTGAATTAAGCAAAGAAAAAAACTTTGTTGAGATTTGTGCGCACATCAAAACATCGCGTATTTTACGTCTTTTACAAGCCATTGATACTATTGACCCGGGCTCTGCTTCAAAAGTATTAATGTTCGCGGAAGAAAATAATACGCCTGATAACCTACTAGCAGGGCTTTTTTTGCAACGTAACATTGTATTTGAGCGCTTACGTTTATTGGCAAGAGTTTTTGCACCGCAACGTATAGAATTAGTGTTTAAAGCATTGGAGCAGGAACATGAATAAGTCTTTATTACTCGGATTGATCTGTTTAATCACGCTATTAACTTCGAATATGCTATTCTCGGCAGCTCCTGGATCTCAATTACTGCCTGAGGTATCGCCTCAAGATTTTATAGCTCGTGTCACTGCTCAGAATAGACAAGTACAAGCTGCTCTGGATAACAAACTCAATCAATTATTACAATCCCGATCCACCTCGCCTGGATCAATCAATACCTCACCGCCACCTGCCCCTATCGAAACACCTGTAGCTGCGCCTGCATCAACACCACCACCTGCTGCTACCACCACCAATACACCCTCGGATAGTGGTGGATTTAATATGTATTCACCCTAAAAGGAGAAGTGTGATGTCAAATATTCTGAAAAAAATAAGTGCCTTTTTAATGATAGCACTATTTTTTATAACACCGCTTAAAGCTTATGAAGCACTACCACCCTCTCTTGGTTCTTCAAATTATCTACAAACGATTAGTCAAAATACGACTGGCATTTTAACGTATGTCAATCGTCTTCCTGTTTATTTGAGAGCAATGACGAAGATGGCGCTTAGCTGGCTCGCGCCGGATGATTCAGAATCAACCGCCGAGTTACAACATGTTTTTACCACCTTAGGGAATGCTTCTATTCAGAATGCGAAAACGCAAGATGAAAATCAAAAAAAATTCTTAGATTATTTTTTTGCATTCCCTAAAAAGGAAAATGACTTCCCGAATGCAAACGATCTTACTTATCAAACACTCCTCAAAAAACCTTACTTTACTAATGTAATACCACCCAAAGGCACAGTTTATGACCCTGCTTATAACTATATTCTTTATAGCTCAGGCCTTAATATAAGGCATCGCAGCCCTCCTACCTTCTTCCTCAACAAAAGGAATCCTAGCATTGGCATGTATATTAATTATTACAACACAGCTTCTGCGGTACAAACTTATAACGGCTATCTCTTAAGCGAACTCTATGCTGAAAGTAAGAATGAAAATAACCTACAAAAAAACCAAACGATATTGACACAAAAAGCCACTAGCCCTGATTGGTTCACCCAGATTGCATCTGAAAATATCGGCATCGTGTTACGCCAAATTTTACTCTACAATTCGCAGACTTATGTATTATTAACACAACTCTTGGAAACACAGAAAAAATTACTCGCGGCTCAAGCAATGAATAATGCTTTATTAATCGCTGTTAACCAGAACAATGAAGACATATTATATTCAAAAGCAGAGGAGGAGTAAAAAATTAGTAACTGTTTACTCCTTAATAGGCAAAGTCCGTATTTGGCCAATCTCGTGATTACAAAAATTATTCTATATTCTGTACCTGCTCGCGTACTTGTTCGATTAACACTTTCAATTCAATAGAAGCCCGTGTCGTATCCACATCTGTTGATTTAGCACCGAGAGTATTAGCTTCGCGGTGTAATTCTTGCATTAAAAAATCAAGACGTCTGCCTAATACACCCCCGTGCAAACGTTCTCGTTGGCAAGTCAAAATCTCAGGGAGATGTTCACGAACTTTAGCTACTTCTGCTTTCATGCTATCTAAACGTTGCAAAAATAACTTCTTTAACTCTTCTCCTTCACGCGCACGCGCTGCTACTAACTCTTGTAAAGCTTTTTCAAGCAAGTCTATTACGTGATCTTGTATCGTTTCCAAATCTATTTCGGCTAATTTCAAAACACCTGGCCACGCTAAAATAGCCATCGTATTGACAGGCGCTGGCTGTTTCAACCGCGCGGCAATCACTTCATTGGCTTTACATAACTGCTCTACCAGGGAGTCATTAATTGTCATTTGTGTCCCCACCCTATCGCTGGGTTGATAACGCAAATGACATTCAATTTTTCCGCGTTTAATAGAATGTCTAATACATTCGCGCAGAGGTGTTTCTAATTCATGGAGTGCTTCAGGCAACCGGATCACACATTCAAGATAACGATGATTAATGGATCTGACTTCACATACAGCGCTGCCCCATGCGCCTTGCCCTTGAGTTCTTGCAAAGGCGGTCATGCTTTGTATCATTTGAGTTACCTATGCTATCAATAATTTAGATTTAGTATGTTACTATATATCATTATTACCTTTATCATTATACAAAATATTAATAGGATGCTATGCGCCCAAGCCAAAGAGGAAATAATCAACTGCGTGATATTCGCTTTACACGGCATTACACTAAGCACGCGGAAGGTTCGGTATTAGTAGAGTTTGGAGATACCAAAGTGATATGTACTGCTACCATGACCTCCGGCGTTCCCTTCTTTTTGAAAGATTCAGGCAAAGGGGGGTGGGTCACGGCAGAATACGGTATGCTACCTCGCTCAACTCATGAACGTATGGTACGTGAAGCAGCAAAAGGCAAACAAGCAGGCCGGACGCAAGAAATTCAACGCTTGATTGCACGTGCTTTGCGCGCTGCTATCAATCTGAAAGCCTTGGGGGAAAATACGATTACGATTGACTGTGATGTCATTCAAGCAGACGGTGGCACGCGCACCGCGTCTATCACTGGGGGTTGTGTCGCTTTATTTGATGCTATCCAACATTTAAAAACCAAACAAAAATTGAAAGCTGATCCTTTTAAACAATTCGTTGCTTCTGTTTCTGTGGGGATTGTTCAAGGCATTCCTGTATTGGATTTGGATTATGCCGAGGATTCCACTGCAGATACAGATATGAATGTCGTCATGACTGATCAGGGTGGTTTCATTGAAATCCAAGGCACTGCGGAAAAAGATACGTTCCAACAAGAAGAGTTAGAGCAACTTTTAAGATTAGCAAGAGGGGGTATTGAGGAGTTAGTGCAGAAACAGAAATTTGTTTTGGGGCTTTAGCCAAGTTATTTTTTACTATCATTCAAGGAGAATGAAGATGAAAACAAGGACGATCTTTGACGGATTAGGATTCACATATAACTTTGGCGCTGGCGTTGGTAGTACCTTACCAGCAGTACTCAATGCATTCCATGAAGCTGATTTAGCGGATTTATCTATGCCCTTATTAGGTGATTCCCATGAAATACTCGGTTTAGTTCCTCTCTTAGGCATGTTTTTAGCTATTATGAAAATAATTAACGCTGCTAGAAGTGGGTATAGGTGGTATAACGGTGACTATTTACGAAACGAAGTCTTGATTAACCTGGTGTCTGAACTTATTTCAGGCGGCATCTTAATGGGCTTTTGTTCTGAGGCTTATAAAACATCAGCGCTGCAAGGCACCGCTATCTTACTACCTTCTATTGCATTTGCTTATATAGGCTTTGCTGGCAGTGCACTCATTGATTTAATACATAGCGCACAGAGAATCTATCATACTTATACACGAAAAGATATTAATACCCATGCTTCTTACACAGAAAATATTTCTCATAATTTTAATGAGACAGAAAATATTTCTCATGATTTTAATGAGAAGGAGGAGAATATAGACGAGTATTATAAAAACAACCCTACCACTATACATGCAGATAATTACCATACAGCGTTGATTAATTTTACCATTAGCCTTTTTAAATTTATTGGCTGGAGCATGTTAGCCCTTGGCTCAACCCTAGGTCTAGGTTCTATGGTAATGACCATAGGCTGGGCATTAATAGGAGCAACGGCTGGTTTTCAACTTTGCAAATCAGTATACACTTGCTGTGGGCTATTTTCTCCAAGCTCTTCTACAACACCAGAAGAACTAATATTAAGACAACAAATAAACGCATGCCAGCATTTTGTATAGGCACTATAACTGATAATCAATAATCAAAGGCGCATGATCAGAAAAACGCTGGTCTTTAAAAATAGCGGCTGATTGAATAGTCGTTTCCAAGCCTGCTATGACTACTTGATAGTCAATACGCCATCCCACATTTTTCGTCCACGCCTGTCCTCGATGCGACCACCATGTGTATTGCTCAGGGGCTTGATTCACGCAACGAAAAGCATCGTGGAAACCTAATGGACCAAACAACTTGTCTAACCATGCGCGTTCTTCTGGCAAAAACCCCGAATTTTTTTGATTACCGCGCCAATTTTTTAAATCAATAGGACGATGGGCAATATTCAAATCTCCGCAAATAATAAACTTTCGAGTACTCTCTGACAATTTTTTTAAATAATCTGTATAGCGTTTCAGAAAATCAAATTTTACGGCTTGACGTTGTTCACCACTTGTACCGGATGGAAGATAGATAGAGGCAATGCTGATCTCCCCAAACCGTGCTTCTATGTATCGGCCTTCTTGATCTGCTTCTGGCCAACCCAATCCTGTAATAATAGTCTCTGGTTTTTGTTTGGTATAAATACCTACACCACTATACCCTTTTTTTTCTGCGCAATGAAAAAATCCATAATAACCTGCAGGCTTGAAAAGTAACTGTTCTAAATCTCCGTGCTGCGCTTTTAATTCTTGGAGACAAATCACATCTGCGTTTTGTTGTAGCATCCATTCAAAAAAACCTTTTTTAGCAGCTGAACGAATGCCATTAAGATTTAAGGTAATCACACGAAACATGTTGAATTTCTGCCCTCACCCTAACCCTCTCCCCTCACTGCGTTTCGGGGGGATGGCCTTAAGTAGCTCTCAAAAAAAAGGGCAAGCTGCATAACACAACTTGCCCGTTTTCATTTCTATCATTTATGCAAAGTGATACAACAAGCCTAGCATAAATTGGTTATCGGAAGGTGACCACTTCACGTTAGCGCCTGAACCTGATGAGCTAAAGGAGTTATTGTTCGTGTGTGTGTATTCACCTCTTAAGCTAAAGTTTTCGTAAATAGCTGTCTCGATACCTACGCCATAAACAAAACCGCCACTAGATTGGGATTTGCTGGTTAAAGGAGTTGTACCCTTTAAGCTAGCCCGTGTATAACCGAGTGGTACATAGAATAACGCACTGTTATTTAACTTAATACCAGGTAAGAAGCGTGCTCCGTAACTGGTGTTAGCACTAAATTTCGAGTGAAATGTATTCGATGCGTAGCTGAGGTTATTTGTTTGGTTAGCATTGCTCGTATTTACCAAAATTTCGGCTGCTAAATAATAAGCATCTTGAAAGTATTGGCCATACCCTGCAAATAAACCGCCTGCAAAGCCGGTGGCATTCGTCACGTGGCTGGTATTTAATTCAGTAGAGGCTACGGTCGAATTCTGTGCTGCTCTATAAGAGTCGTAACCCACTTGAGCGCCCACATAGAACCCGTCTTTCAATGGTTTTTCAACTGGGCAAGGTGCAGGTGCCATTGCTTCACCCTTGTAACTTTCACCTTTGTAATTACCAGCAGCAAAACCTGTTGTAGAAGCAAGTAGCAATGCAGCTACTGAAACTCCAGCAGACAACAAAGATAATTGTGAATGTTTTTTCATAAATATGTCTCCATACTGTTAATAATAATCAGGTGAAAAATTCCACCTCGTGTAGCATCAAAAACCCGTCTTCGGATCGGATCAAAGAGTTCAAGCAAGTTACTTTATATGAATTATAATAATAAGAGCAAGCTTTTTTTTCAAATTTCTACTCATAAAAAATGTATGTGTTCACACGGTCCTTGAATAGGCAAAAAAATTTCAGATTTGAGCCAGGGCCGTGGATACTTACTAAAAAATTTATTGCTTTTACTCGGCATACAAGGTAAAAATACCGTTTAATAAAATAAAATAGACACAATAATGAACAATACAAACCGACCCAATCATCCCATTTCAAATTGGAGAGCCGTGCTTCTGTACTGCATTGTGTCGTTTTTTTTATTTTTTGAAATGGCAGTACAAGTATCGCCAGCCGTGATGTCCTCTCAATTAATGCATGATTTAAACATAGGGGCATTTGGTTTAGGTCTTATGTCTAGCATGTATTTTTATACTTACACTGCAATGCAAATGCCTTCAGGTCTATTATTTGATAAATATAATCCTAGAATGGTCATTGTAATTTCTATCTTGGTATGCACTGTCGGCACTTTGCTTTTTTCTATGGCTCATACTATTTACTCAGGATCAATTGCCCGCTTGCTGATGGGATTAGGTTCAGCATTTGCTTTTGTGGCTGTGTTGGTCGTTACTGCTGATTTATTCAAGTCTAAATATTTTGCAACCATGACGGGTATTACTCAAATGCTAGCAGCATTCGGAGCAATGGCTGGCCAAATGCCCATTAGCGCTTTACTGATGCGAATTGGCTGGCGTCATACTTTATTGGTTTTAGTCGCCATCGGTTTCATATTAGCCATCACCGTTTGGAAATTACTTAAATATGACCGAAGCGCTTACACCATACATCAAACAAATCATCGCATTTCTATTAAGACGAACCTAAAGAAAATTATTGCATGCCCTCAAACATGGCTTATTGCATTATATGCTTGTTTATTATGGACGCCGATGTCAAGTTTCGCCTCATTATGGGGGGTTCCTTTTTTAATGACAATTGATCACGTAGAGCAAACGACAGCAGCATTTCTTTGCTCCTTAATGTGGTTGGGATTAGCGATTGCAAGTCCATTATTAGGGATGTTGTCTACTGTATTAGAAAAGAGAGTCATTCCTTTATCTCTTTCTGCTTTCATCGGCATTATTTCATTTGGTGCGCTATTAGAATTTCATTTACCTGTGACCTGCTTAGGTATATTACTATTTTTATCAGGGGCTGCTTGTGCAGGTCAAGCATTGAGTTTTACGGTAGTGAAAGAAAATAATTCGCATTCAGTCAAAGCCACTGCCATCGCTTTTAATAATATGGCAGTTGTCATTTCAGGTGCTCTGTTTCAACCGCTCATTGGCAAGTTGATTGAAACGGGTGGATCGCATCTAAGCGGAATTTACTATCATGCAGCGCATTTTAAACAAGGATTAGTGATTGTTTTATTTTCGTATGTTATCGCTTTTCTAGTGGCTCTATTTTTTATTAGAGAACCTGACCAGACTCTCGCGTAGATAGTTATTGTTCACGGGGCTTTTGAGCATGCAAAGTCCGTAAACGCGCATGGGCCGATTGTAAGTCTTCCCAGGCTTTGCTTTTATCTCGAGGATTACGTAATAAATAAGCAGGATGATAAGTGACTAATAAAGGAATATGCTGCGCGCCATAATAATGAAGCTTACCTCGCATTTGTCCTAAAGAGGCTTGCGTATTCAATAAGTAATGCCCCGCGACACGCCCTAAAGCCAATAATAATTTCGGTTGAACAAGCGCAATTTGTTTAGTCAAAAATCCAGTACAAGACAGCACTTCTTCAGGTAGAGGATCTCGGTTATTAGGTGGGCGGCACTTTACAATATTGGCAATATAAACTGTGCGTCTCTCAAGGCCAATCGCATGCAACATTGTATTGAGTAATTGACCGGCACGACCTACAAAAGGTTCTCCTTTTTGATCTTCATAAAACCCTGGTGCTTCGCCAATCAGCATCAGATCAGCCCCTGGACTACCGGCACTGAATACAGTTTGAGTACGGGTTTTGTGAAGAGGGCAAGCAATGCAACCCGCAACGACAGCTTGTAAAATTGCTAAATCTTCTGTGGAGTGGATATTAGACAAAGAAACATCCGGTTTTGATTCCCAGCATTGAATGCCCATCGCTGTCAGATAATTGAGTTTAGAAATTTCCATCACAGACTGACCTATAACTCAAAAAATTTATTGGCCTATCATACCCGGCCTCTTGAATAAGAACCAGTGGAAATTTAATGAATAATTACATGCTCATTATTATACGTTAAAATTTACCTCCCTATTTTTTCTATATAATTTTCCATGCTTAATTCCTAGAGCTAATTAATTCTATAAAAGATTTAAAAAATTTTCTTCTACTAACCATACAAATTCAATGGTTAGATATATCTTTTCTATGAAAATAAACTTTGGATTTTCACTCGTCTTTAGACGATGGCAGATTGTTTGTGGAAGCATAAAAATATATTTAATAAAAATAGGGAAAAAACTATGGCTGCGATGGAACCCTTATGTCAATTGCTCGGCGTCAACCCTGCTGTACTGACTCGAGGAGAAATTTTAATTTTAGAAGCTGAATTATTTATTTATATCTGCGGAGCGCTGAAAGAAATCATAAAAGCAAAATACAGAAACTATTTTTGTGTCATGAAATTTAATCAACACGTGGAGAACTCAATGATTGAAGCTGAATTTATTCGTTGTCTTATCAATGATATTTTAGTTACAAAAGAATATTCATTACTCGGTATTCCTTCATTAATTTTTTCACGCAAAGTCATTGAATTGCACCGCACAGTACGGCCAGAGATTTATCAAGCTATCATGAAAAAAGTTACGACAGATTATCCCTGGAGATAGCTTTTCTTTTTGAAAATAAGTATTAAATTAATGTAAGGCTAATGCCCTGAGGGGGTAATTGACCTATTACGAATAGGTTTGTAGCAACTGATAAAAATTAAATTTCATCAGTTGCTACTTTCATTAAAAAAATTACTTATTATTAATTTTAAGCAGTTCAACTTTAAAAATTAATGTTTTATTTGGAGGAATCACAGGTGGGCTACCCGCCTCGCCATAAGCAAGATCAGAGGGGATATAAAGCATCCATGTGGAACCCACAGGCATCAACTTAAGCGCCTCAGTCCAACCTGGAATAACGCCACCCACAGGAAAACTGGCAGGTTCGTTCCGCTTATAAGAGCTATCAAATTCTTCGCCATTAATAAATGTTCCTGCATAATTAACTGATACTACATCAGTATCTGTAGGCATAGGCCCTTTGCCCTCAACAATAATTTTATATTGCAAACCATCAGGTAACGTCACAACACCTTTATTATTTTTATTTTTTGCTAAAAACGCATTTCCTTCTGCTTTATTTTCATCGACTACTGGGGCAACTGCCTCTGTAGCTGTTGTTGCTTGTGAAGTAGTTGATAGCTCGTCTACCGCATACGTACTCATTGATAATATCCCCAATCCCATCCCAATTGTTCCTACTAATACGGATAATAATTTCATTGGATCTCCTTTTAATTTCAGATAACTGCTCTTGTAAACTACAGGACTCTATCATACAAAATTTTTCTATGTTAAAGTAGCTTATTTTTAATAATTGAAAATCATGCGAACGCAATTACCTGATTTTACAGAACCCTCCGTACTCGTTATCGGTGATGTCATGCTTGATCGTTACTGGTTTGGCGAGACTACCCATATTTCGCCAGAAGCGCCTGTTCCTATCGTTAAAATCAAACACATTGATGAGCGGCCAGGTGGCGCAGGGAATGTCGCACTGAATATCGCAGCATTAGGGGCAAAAGTCACTTTGCTAGGTGTCGTTGGCAGTGATGAAGCAGCTCATACGTTAGAAACTCAATTAAATGCTGCAAACGTCAAACATGCGCTTTTAAATTTAGCTAACGCGCGCACGATCACTAAATTACGTGTTATCAGTCGTCATCAACAATTGATTCGTTTAGATTTTGAAGAGAAATTTCCTGTATTTAATCCTGAACTATTAATTGAAACCTATAAAAAATATTTGCATCACACTCAATTAGTCATTTTATCAGATTATGGTAAAGGCACGCTGGTTCGCACGCTAGAACTGATTAACCTCGCAAGGCAATCCAATATTCCTGTGTTGGTTGATCCTAAAGGCAATGACTTCAGTATTTACCAAAACGCAAATGCAATTACTCCTAACTTCAAAGAATTTGAAAATATCGTTGGCGTTTGCGAAACAGAGCAGATGATCAGTGAAAAAGCTCAACAATTTTTAGCACACTATAATATTGATACTTTGCTTGTCACGCGTGGTGAACGCGGCATGACGCTCATCGAAAAAAACAAAGAAAGAATCCATTTACCCGCACATGCTCGTGAAGTATTTGATGTGACAGGTGCAGGTGATACAGTAATTGCGGTTTTTGGCACTGCTATTGCTGCAAAAGCAAGTCTACCTGAAGCAATGGCATTGGCAAATCTGGCAGCAAGTCTGGTTGTCAGCAAATTAGGTGCCGCTTGCGTCAGCGTGCCAGAATTGCAAGCCGCCTTAACAGCCACCACGCATGGCACTGCAGGCATTGTGAATGAAGAACAATTATTATTAGCCACTGCTGAAGCTCGGCTACAAGGAAAGCGTATTGTTTTCACCAATGGTTGTTTTGATATTTTGCATGCAGGTCACGTCACTTATTTACAACAAGCAAAGCAATTAGGTGATTACTTGATAGTCGCCATTAATGAAGATGATTCTATCAAACGGCTCAAAGGCGAAGGACGACCTATCAATAATACGGCTCAACGCATGGCAGTACTCGCAAGCTTAAACGTAGTCGACTGGGTCGTCTCTTTTGCTGATGACACACCTGAACGCTTATTAAAACGCTTGCAGCCTGATATTTTAGTTAAGGGGGGCGACTATCAACCAGATCAGGTCGTAGGTGCCAATATTGTTCATTCGTATGGCGGCGAAACTCGCGTATTAG
This sequence comes from Gammaproteobacteria bacterium, assembly GCA_021323555.1. The sequence goes on from JAJONP010000048.1 coordinate 21,540, forward strand.
GTTTAGTCAAAGATCTATCAACAACATCGCTCATCAATCGCATTAACAAGCACTCTCAAAATTCATCACAGGTAGAATAATGTATGTCTACACAAGGCACTCTTTATGTCATCGCCGCACCTTCCGGTACAGGCAAAACAACTCTCGTCAAAGCACTGATAAACTCTTTGCCGGCCATTACAGTTTCTATTTCCCATACCACTCGACCCAAACGCCCTGCTGAAATAGATGGCGTCAATTATTATTTTATTACGCCTGACCAATTTCAAGAAATGATAGCCCACCATGATTTTTTAGAACATGCGACCGTATTCAATCATTCTTATGGTACATCTCGTAGTTGGGTAGAAAAAACATTAAAACAAGGCATTGACGTTATTTTAGAAATTGACTGGCAAGGCTGCCAACAAATTCAACGCCTCTTTCCTGAATGTCTT
>JAJONP010000204.1 GCA_021323555.1 Gammaproteobacteria bacterium
CATTTACTTTGTTTGAACGCTTTGAGGGGAAATTAGAAACGCATCAAGGGAATTTAATACGCGCTGCCGTTGAAATGGCAAAAGATTGGAGAACGGATCGTATGCTACGCCGTTTGGAAGCACTTTTAGCTGTTGCAGATGCCAAAGCATCCTTAATTATTACAGGAAATGGCGATGTGATTGAACCCGAACAGGGCGTGATGGCGATTGGATCTGGCGGGCCGTTTGCAAAATCTGCCGCATTAGCATTGATTGAAAACACTGATCTAGATGCGCGAACGATAGTAGAAAAATCACTGGCTATTGCTGCATCACAATGTGTTTACACTAACAATACATTTACCATTGAAGTATTAACAAACAAGAAATAAGAGAAATTACCCTATGTTACACATGACCCCCAAAGAAATAGTACACGAACTGGATAAGCATATTATTGGCCAAGTCGCTGCGAAACGTGCTGTTGCGATTGCATTACGTAATCGCTGGCGCCGCAGGCAATTACCCAAAGAATTAGCAAATGAAGTCATGCCAAAAAACATTTTAATGATTGGGCCGACAGGCGTTGGCAAAACAGAAATTGTGCGACGTCTGGCTAAATTGATGGATGCCCCTTTTATTAAAGTAGAAGCCACAAAATTTACTGAAGTCGGGTATGTAGGACGTGATGTTGATTCTATTATCCGTGATCTGATTGATATGGCTGTTAAAAGAAAACGTGAAGAAGAAGTCGAAAGAGTACGGCCACAAGCTGAGCAGGCGGCTGATGAGCGCATCCTAAATGTTTTGTTACCCCCTCCGCGAAAAAAAGCAACAGACTCACTTCAAGAGGATGTTTCTGAAGAAAATTCGTCAACACGAGAGCTTTTCCGTAAAAGACTGCAAGAAGGAACACTTGATCAAACAGAAATAGAAATTGAAGTAGCTTCCTCCTCTATCGGTGTTGAAATCATGGCACCCCCTGGCATGGAAGAAATGACCAATCAATTGCAAAGTATGTTTCAGCATTTATCTTCCGACCGCAGAAAGATGCGTAAAATAAAAATCGTGGATGCAAGAAAAATTTTACGGGAAGAAGAAGCCGCTAAATTAATTGATGATGAAGACTTAAAAGCGCGCGCATTAGACAGTGTTGAACAAAACGGTATTGTATTTTTAGATGAAATTGACAAAATTGCGAAGCGCTCAGAGCAATCAGGCGCTGATGTCTCTCGTGAAGGAGTGCAACGTGATTTATTACCACTCATCGAAGGCTCTACTGTCTCTACAAAATACGGTATGGTACGTACCGATCATATATTATTTATTGCATCAGGCGCTTTTCATTATGCTAAACCCTCTGATCTGATTCCTGAATTACAAGGTCGTTTACCGATCCGTGTTGAACTCAAAGCATTAAGCACAGATGATTTTGTGCGCATTTTAACAGAGCCCACAGCTTCTTTAACGGAACAATACATCGCATTACTGGGTACAGAAAGTGTGAACGTTAAATTTTTAGCGGATGGCGTAAGGCGAATTGCAGAAGTCGCTTGGGAAGTGAATGAACGCACTGAAAATATTGGCGCACGTCGTTTACACACGATTATTGAGCGATTATTAGAAGAAGTATCCTATGAGGGATCTGACTATAAAGGCAAAGCAGTCGTTGTAAATGCAAAATATGTGAATAAACATTTACAGGCATTAGTCAAAGATGAAGATTTAAGTCGTTATATTTTATGAATGAAGAAAAAATTAACGCTATTCCTACGGCAATCACCTTGCACAAATTATCTCGTGTGCTTGAAGTGGAATTTGATACGGGAGAGCGTTTTTTTCTGCCGTGTGCTTATTTACGCGCTTATTCTCCCTCCGCTGAAATGCGCCATGGAGCATCCTTGGAAAAAACTGAAATAGTCAAAAATCAAGTAAATATATTGGCTATTGAACCTGTTGGGCAGTATGCGATTAGACCTGTTTTTAGTGATGGCCATCGTACAGGTATTTATAGCTGGAGTACCCTGCATGAGTTAGGAAAAAATCTGGCAGACAACTGGACAAATATAGAGACTGGGAAAAAATAATATGGATAAAGAAGCATTGAAAAAATCAGCAGCACTGGCAGCACTCGATTATATTGAGCCAGGCATTGTACTCGGCGTTGGTACTGGCTCTACAGTTAATTATTTTATTGACGCTTTAAAGAGTGTAAAAAATAAAATTGAGGCAACCGTTGCAAGTTCAGTTGCTTCTGAGAAAAGGTTAAAAGCACTTTCTATACCCGTCATAGATTTAAATAGCGTGAATGAATTGTCATTATATGTGGATGGCGCTGATGAAATTAACCCCTTTAAACAAATGATTAAAGGAGGAGGTGGCGCACTGACACGTGAAAAAATTGTGGCCGCAAACGCCCGGAAAATAGTTTGTATTGCAAATCAAGAAAAGCAAGTGGATTTGCTTGGTACATTTCCTGTTGCGATTGAAGTCATCCCCATGGCACGCAGTTTTGTTGCGCGACAAATCGTTAAATTAGGAGGAGATCCAGTTTATAGGCAAGGTTTTGTGACAGATAACGGTAATGCGATTTTAGATGTCTACAATTTAAAAATTCTGAACCCCGTTGAACTTGAAGAAAAACTGAATAATATAGTTGGAACAGTGGCAAATGGGATTTTTGCTATACGACCCGCAGATATCGTCTTGCTGGGTACAACCGAAGGAGTAAAGCATTATTAGAGATTATGCAATGTTCGCGGGGCTTTCCACTATGTTCAAAAAGTTCAGATTTGTGTGCCAAGTTTAGAGAGCATCTACTTAGCTGGGTCATTCCTGCGAAGATAAAAATATGGTAAATATGGTGTCAACATCTACAAAAAAAAGGACGATTTTCATCGTCCAAATGTGATCATAGAAAAGCAATCCATACTATAAAAAATCATCCTTGAACACGCAAAACGAGGAGTGGTTATAGAAGTCCTTTCAATCACCAAAGCCATCCTAAGCTGATAGAAAGAATACCTTAGAATTTTTTTCATAAAAATAATCTCTAGCGAACCTCAAATGCCTGAATTTCGCGCATTATAAAAATAGTGATTTAAAATCAAAAAGTTATGAATTTTTTAGGATATCTAAAATCAAAAAATAGCTAAAAACGCTATCATTCTGTGCTATATATCTTACAAAATGGTACTCAAATGTCTGATGTTTTTTTCCTGCTATTATCCTGCGATTAAAAAAAAGGCGGCTTTTAAAGGCCGCCTGATATGCTCAACTAGGTATAAGCAATCCTTGCTTCAAAATCCATCCCTGGGCATACAAAACGAGGAGTGGTATGCAAAGTCAGTATAACAATCCATAAAGCTAAAACTAGGATATGCAATTATTTTTTATTTCAATAAGCTTGCTTGAACCAAGGAAGATTTTAAAAAAATATTTTAAAATCAATATGTTATGATACCCCTGATGATTCATACAGCTATAACCCTAAGCAAATTGCCTACCATTCTGCACAATATGTATGGGCATTTTCTTACAATAGTTTAAGCTTCTGTTATTATCCAATCTGAATTTAGCATTTTTTTGAAAATATTCGGTTAATTATAACGGGTAGCGGGCGATGAATTCCGAACCAAAATTCCCAAAAGTCAAATAAAGTCTTCTCCAATTTAAGAAATGTTCTCTCCTAATAGCGATTCCGCATGTAAAAGTTTTTTGAATATGAGAAAATTATGTTACTTAAAAATAAGAAAAAGCAGTATGTCAAAACTCTCGTTTATTTCAGATCATGACCTTGATGAAGCCGTTGCTAATCTGTTGACAGTTGCGGGCGCTGCCCTTAAAGAATCGGAAGATAAATTTAATAAAAATGTAATAGATCCTTTTTCAGCTATTTTTGAAATGGCTGGATTTCAAATCGATGAAAACACTTGGCGATCTAATGAAAAAACAAGAAAAGCCCAAAAAACTCTTAGCAATCAGGTCGGGGCATTTCATCAAACAATTTTAAGTAAGATCCAAGGTTGGCAAAACCCAGGGCCAGGCGGAATTATCGATCTTGTCTCCCATAATCACAAAATTATTGCTGAAATAAAAAACAAGCACAATACAGTCAAAGGGGCTAATTTAACGCACTTATATAGTGAGCTTGAAAATTTAGTGATGCCAAAAACAAGTAAATATAAAGATTATACTGCCTACTATGTAGCAATCATTCCAAAAAAACCTGGAAGATACGATTTGCCTTTCACGCCTTCTGATAAAGCCGTGGGGAAAAGAAAATCAGAAAATAGCTTAATCCGAAAGATTGATGGTTTTTCTTTTTATGATAAAGTTACAGGCGTAGAGAACACTCTTTTACAATTATTTAAAGCTCTACCCGAATTACTTCAATCACACAGAAACGCTTATGGCTATCGTTTTCAAAATGCTGCGTTCCTAGAAACCCTTTTTGAGACTGCCTTTGGAAAAACCAAATAAAAAAACGATCTTTTTCTTGCCCTGCTTTTAATTCTAAATTTTGTTTGACTCATTGACAAAATGAGATTTATCAATCAAATTATTATAACCATGACTAATGTTGACTAAGGATAACTATGAAGGACTTTTACTCGTTAACAGAAGTGGCTAATCTCTTATCTGTTTCAAAGGAAACACTTCGCCGCTGGGATAAAAACGGCTCATTAAAACCAATTCGCCACCCAATAAACAACTATAGAGTTTATCCTGTTTTAGAACTGAAAAAATTTGAACAGCTCGGATTTCTATTTAAGAACAAATCAATCGATATACCAACACCGCTACGTTCTTACTCTATTGTAGAGCTATTTTCAGGAGGCGGTGGATTGGCTCTAGGTTTGGATAAAGCTGGCTTGGATTGTGTTTTATTAAATGATAGTGATCGTAATGCTTGTGCGACATTGAAAAAAAATCGTCCTGAATGGAATGTAATAGAAGGCGATGTAGCTAAGATTGATTTTTCTTCATATAAGGGCAAAGTGGATGTGGTGGCTGGAGGGTTTCCTTGTCAGGCTTTTAGCTATGCTGGAAAAAAACTTGGATTTAAAGATATAAGAGGAACATTATTTTACGAATTTGCTAGAGCAGTTAAAGAGATTAGCCCACTTATTTGTGTAGGTGAAAATGTAAGAGGTTTGCTTAATCATGAAGGAGGCAAAACCCTGAAAGGGATGATTTCTATTCTGGATGAGCTTGGGTACGATGTAATGCCTCCACAAATATTAAAGGCTATTTTTTATCGCGTTCCCCAAAAGAGAGAAAGATTATTAATAATTGGATTAAAACGAGGCTTTAATTTGCAATTTGATTATCCTGCGCCTCATAAAGAAATAATCACTCTTAAAGATGTTTTAAAGAAAGGAAGTTTATACAATCAAGATGTGCCCTCTTCTCCTGGGCAATTGTTTTCAAAAAGAAAAAAAGAAATTATGGGATTTGTTCCACCTGGAGGTTATTGGAAAAACTTGCCTCTTAACCTACAAAAAGAATATATGCAAAAAAGCTTTTATCTAGGAGGTGGAAAAACAGGCATAGCAAGACGTATGCATTGGGACGAACCATGTTTAACGTTAACTTGTAATCCAGCACAAAAACAAACTGAACGATGTCATCCAGATGAAACGAGGCCATTTAACGTTCGAGAATATGCAAGAATACAAACATTTCCTGATGAGTGGGTTTTTGTAGGCTCTCTTTCATCCCAATATAAGCAAATTGGTAATGCTGTGCCTGTTAATTTAGCATTAGAAATAGGATATTCGATTGTAAGATGTCTAAATGATTATTATTCAAAAATAAAAATTTCTTCTCTAAAGCAAAAAAAGCGTTTGAAAGTTGAAATTTAACTTGATGGTGAAAATATGGAAAGATTATTACGAGAAAAGCTACCCAATAGAAGATTTGATCGAGTATCACTAGCCCGTTCTAAAATGATGAGGAGTGTGAAAGGGAGAGGCAATAAAAGTACTGAATTGAAATTTTGCCTAGGTCTTTCTAATGCTGGCATTTCTGGTTGGAAAAAACATGAAAGATTAATTGGAAATCCCGATATTATTTTTCCTTTCTATAGAGTAGCAATTTTTCTTGACGGTTGTTTTTGGCATGGTTGTCCTACCTGTGGGCATATCCCAAAAACAAATTCTTCTTATTGGAAAGCAAAAATTGAAAGAAATATTGAACGCGATATAAATAAAAGTCTTGCATTAAATGAGCTCGGTTATTTGGTAATTCGGTTTTGGGAACATGAATTGCATCATGATCTTGCTGGCTGCATAGAAATACTCAAGGAAAATTTAGAAAATCATCTGATTAAGATAGCTAATTTTGAATATCTATCTTCAGATTCATTTTAATTTTTTCTTTGACCCGATTCATAAGTTCAATCAGGTAACGTGACATTTAATTCAAGAATAGAGCAACCTTCTTGGCGCGCTAAATCAAATTTTACAGCTTCTTTATCTATTGCTACATATTTTGCAATCACATCTAACAATTCTTTTTGCATTGCACTCATGTAATCTGGCTTATCACGTGTCACTCGTTCATGTGCGATAATGATTTGCAAACGCTCCTTTGCACGCTGGGAGGTTTTAACTGGACGCTGAAAATAATCGAGAATTTTTGAGATTTTATTCGTGATGCTCATACG
>JAJONP010000205.1 GCA_021323555.1 Gammaproteobacteria bacterium
ACGATCCTCATTGGTTAAATTTAAAAAACAGTCGTCCTATTAGTTTATCCATGCCCCTCACAGAAATACCCTATAAAGGATATAAGGTTGATTGTTATTTCGAGAATTTATTACCTGATAACGAACTCATTCGTGAACGCATTCAAGCACTTTTTAATGCACGCTCAAAAAAATGTTTTGATTTACTTTCATTTATCGGAGGAGATTGTGTCGGCGCATTACAATTACTCACACAACCTAATCCAACCCATGTCAAAAAGATCCGAGCATTCCCAATCGAAGATGAAATAATTGCAAGCCTTTTAAAACATTACAAAACAGCACCTCTAGGCATGGCTAAAGAATTTGACTTTCGTATCTCTATTGCGGGTGCTCAAGAGAAAACTGCCCTGTTATGGTATCAAGGAAAATGGTGTTTACCATCGGATACAACGCCCACCAGTCATATTATCAAATTACCTATAGGCAATATCCCACATTCAGGTATTGACTTGTCTGAAAGCATTGAAAATGAATGGCTGTGTCTACAAATTTTATCTGCTTTTGGCTTACCCGTTAATCAAGCAAAGATAGTCCAATTTAATGATGTTAAAACATTAGTAGTAGAACGATTTGATAGACGTTGGGCAGATAATAACCGTTGGTTAATGCGCTTACCTCAAGAAGATTTATGTCAAGCCTTAGGTAAACCACCTGGATTAAAGTATGAATCAGATGGTGGGCCTGGCATGCAAGACATCATGAATATTTTAATAGGCTCACAAGAAGCCAGCAACGACCGTAAAAAATTCATGAAATCCGTGTTCTTATTCTGGGCACTAGGTGCCATTGATGGACATGCCAAAAATTTCAGCCTTCGCCTTGAACCACAAAGTCGTTATCAACTGACTCCTTTATATGACGTAATTTCAGCTTATCCTATGGCAGCCAAACGACAGACAGAATGGCAAGCATTAAAAATGGCTATGTCGCTAAAAGGGAAAAATCGCCATTATTTATGGGGTACTATTCAGCCACGCCATTGGTTTTCTATGGCTGAAAAATGCCAATTCTCCCCAACCATTATGCAAGAAATTATGAGTGAAGTGTTTGATACCATGGAAAATATTATCAACCAAGTCACACAAATATTGCCCCCTCACTTTCCTTCTCATATCTGCGAGTCAATATTCTTAGGTATGCGTCAAATTAAAAACCGCAGTACAAATTCAATCACTGGCAAATAAAGCTAATTTTAAAATTGCATTCATCTCATTACCTATTCATAATATAAGCCCACAGCAGCTACAGTCGAAATACCCTATGAAAACTTTATTAAGAAGTAAGCCCAAAAGTTTTTTCTTAAACGCAATTCCGCTCTTTCTTGTTATCTTTATTGATAGCATGGGGCTTGGATTAGTTTTTCCTATTCTAAACGCATTGGTGGTTGACCCTCATGCTCATTTCATTGCAAACCATTTCAGTGCCAACGAGCGTAACCTTTTGTATGGATTAGCCATCAGTATTTTCATGTTTTGCTGGTTTATTGGCGCGGCAATTCTGGGCGATTTATCTGACCAAATAGGCAGAAAAAAAGCACTTATGATTTGTTTATTTGGCGCATGCGGTAGCTATCTACTTTCAGCGCTCGCCGTGATATTTAAAAGTTACATTCTGTTACTCATCGGACGAATTGTGGCTGGGTTCACAGCAGGTAGTCAATCCATCGCACAAGCAGCTATTGTCGATATCAGCGAACATGAACATAAAGCAAGAAATTTAGGCTTAATGCTATTTTTCTCTTCTTTAGGTTTTGCACTTGGCCCTGCCATCGGCGGAATACTCTCTACTTCAAGCGTTGTGCATTGGTTTAATTACGCTGTGCCGTTTTATTTTGCAGCATCCATCTCATTATTGAATGCTGGACTATTACAGCTTTTATTCAGTGAAACTTTTTTACGTACCAAGAAACTGCAACTTAAACTGCATTATGCCTTCGAGATCTTTGCAGCAGCCTTTAAACATAAAAAAATCCGAGAACTATCTATTATCTTTTTTATCATCATTTTTGGATGGAGCGGGATTTATGGCTTTGTTTCCCTGTATTTATTGAAAATGTATCATTTCAGCGCTCTACAAAATGGTTTTTATATGGGATTGATGGGGTTTGGTTTTGGGATTGGTACAGGGTTTCTAGTTGATCCTCTCACAAAACGATTTTCTCTCAAATCTTGCGTTGTTAGTAATTGCATACTTGTTGCACTTAGCACAGCACTCACTATTACAGCACCGTCTGAAATTTACGTTTGGTTTTATGTTGTATGTATTGGTGCAACAATGGCAGTTGCATACTCCACTATTTTAACTTTATTTTCTAATCAAGTAGATGCGCAATCACAAGGCTGGGTCATGGGGGTGACTGGCGCAATTATGGCATTTGCGTATGGCATTACCGGATTACTGTTAGGTGTATTAGCTAATTTTAGCCCCGCTATACCACTCATTATTGCTGTCTTTTTTTTATTACTTGCAGCTCTTTTAATGAAAAGTTTATTTTATCCTAAAGCTACCACTCTATCCTCCATCAATCTCTAATATCAGAAATGTTAAGGACGTTCATTTAATCGTGCCATTGCCGCGAAGGTGAACTAGATTGTATTTTATTTTAAAATTCTATTATAATGCTCATGGCATTTTTTTAAGAATATAAAAAAACAATTCACTTTAGTATAGGAGGTATTATGATGTCTCGTTATATTATTCCATTATCTTTATTTATGATTGGTGCAGCTTTAGGCGGATGCGTGCCTACTCAAAAACAACCTACCATACAAGATGTCTCAAAAACAGTTATCATGTCACAAGTACCTTCTGCTAAAGAAGTAACGCTTATACCCGTAGGTTATACCACTTGTTACACTGTAAACCCCTCTTTCTACCAACATATGTGGATACCCGCGCATCGTGTCTGCGAATATACCAACGCTGCTGACCATAGCAAAGCCGTATGGGTGGATGGTTATTGGATGTGTACACGTTATGATCTGGAAAAGAAAGGAAACGAATGCGGCTATTGGCTATGGAAAAAAGCCCATTGGTCCTCTCATTCTGTCCTGTACTAATGGCGGTTCCGTTCTTCTCTTTAGATTGATCCAGGCCTGGGGGCGCGAACAGCGCGCCCTTAGCCTGGGCTAATTTCTCATGGCCTTCAACCTACTTTCTTACCTTCGGCTCTATGTGTCACTTATTGAATCTAAATAATATATTCTTAAAAAGTGTCGATTTGTGGGTAATTGAAAGATAGAATGAGCGTTCTCAACAAATCCCTTCAACCTTTACAGTCACTGTTCACGGGGCTTTTGACTTTACGCAAAAAGTTCGGATTTGAGCCAAGGTCGTGCGAAAATTTTATAAAAATAGCGCAGCATACACGTGTATGTGAGC
>JAJONP010000049.1 GCA_021323555.1 Gammaproteobacteria bacterium
CATAAGTTATTAATTATTATGAATGCCATGATTAAAAAGGGCGAACTATGGAGAGAAACAACTGCCTTTAAAATTTAATTCTCAAGACAGTTGCTACACCACCGGCAGTGCCCGCATGGTTCGCTAGGCGGCAAAAGTCCTTCAGATAATGAGCGTGTCCAAGTAGTTAATTATCAGATGGATTTAGCCATTAGAAAATTGAAAGGATGTCTATGAATCACACAAATATGGAATTGTTTACAATTTTTAAAATAGATTTTCTAATTCAATCACTTCATTTACAAGATCTTCTGACCAGGTATTTCTTTTTAAACCCTTGGTTGTAATCAACACAAGAAATAATTGTTTAGAGGTACCTGTTTTATTTTGAAATAGCTGCATTTTATTTTTTAAATGTGTTGCATACGACTTATCAATGCTAAATTGTTTTGATGAATGCTTGATTTCACAAATAGAAATGGCATTATCATTTCTGTTTAACAGCAAATCTATTTGTGCCCCTTGCGTGTTTTCTTTAGGGTTAGGTATATGCTTCCAACTACTCACTAAACATCCCGTATTATCTATTTGTAAGGCGTTTATAATTTTATGGACATGTTTATGGCATACTATTTCAAAAGCATAGCCTGACCAGCTATTCCAAGCTGGGCTTTTTGATAGAGTTAGCCAATATTGACTGTTTGTCGGTATTTTTCCAGTGGTATTTTCAATCCAATTTAAATAAAACATCGTATATTCATCACTGATACGATAATAATGGTCTCGTCGTTTTTTGCCATACGGTAATACTCTATCAATAAAACCGGCTGCTTCTAATTCGTTTAATCTATCTTTAAATCTTCCACCTGCTTTTCTTCCCACCGTTTTTAGTAATTGGCTAAATGAAATACCGTATCGAAATTTAGAAATAGCTTTTATGATGCGCAAGTTTATTTCGTATGCTTCAAACAGTGATTTAAATAATCGAGGAAATTCAGAATGTAAAACACCTTCTTTTGAAAAACATAAGTCATTGATATTCTGTGTGACAGATTTGTTTTTATTTAATTGGCTAAGATAAAAAGGTATACCGCCTATTATCATATATAAATCTAATACTTGCATTAAATTTAACTTCATATTCATAATTGTTTTAAGATATTTTTTTGTTTCGCTTAGCGTAAATGGATTAAGCTGAATAATTTCTGTAATGCGATTATGCAATCCACCTTTTGCATTGATAAGATTATCTAGTATCCATGATGCGGCTGATCCACTTACTATCAGTTTAACATTGTGCATTCTGCTCCACTGAGTATTCCAGAAATAATCAAGTTCTTGCAAAAAAAGAGATTTGCGTGTTGCAAGCCAAGGTAATTCATCAAAAAATAATATGATTTTTTTGTTTTCTGGTATTTTTCTTATTTCATAAGTTAATAGTTCAAAGGCTTGTCTCCAGTTGGATGGAACGGAAAAAATAAGATTGTGATGAAATGTTTTTTGGAACCCAGTGAAGAAATTTTTAAGTTGGTTTTTTAATCCCCCTTCTTTAATACCAGTGCATTCAAAATAAATTCCTTTGTTAAAAAAATATTGACTGATAAGATAAGTTTTTCCTACTCTTCTTCGCCCATAGATTGCAATGAATTCTGCTTTTTGGGAGGATAATACCCTATTAAATAACGTAATTTCTTTTTCACGCCCAACTATCTTTTTCATATCATAGTCCTGTAGATATTGCCGCTTATAAATAATTATATCCGGCAATATCTATGAATGCAATTGACTTATTGCCGCTTATAGTGATGTTATAAGCGGCAATATCTATTTTTTAGAAAGCGCTATTGCCGCTTATGGTTCAAGCAGTTAGAGTGGTTGTTAATTGCGCGAATTTATGGCTGTAAGGCGGAACATTCTGTGCTGTCGCAACAAAAGTATTTTTCAGGTATCCTAGCGCCCTTGACTCTATATGATATCCGGCACGCTGGGTATATAATCAGCAAGAATCACCATGGGGTAATCAGTGTGGCTAATGAAATTTGTTTTCGTACTTTGCATTTAGATCAGCCTTGGACGCTCGCAACGTATCAAAGCGCGGGTGGCTACGCACAGTGGAAAAAAATTCTGGCAGAAAAAATCCCGCCCGCGCAGTTAGGGGATGCCCTCAAATTATCCGTTTTACGTGGTCGCGGCGGCGCGGGATTCCCAACAGGGTTGAAATGGAGCTTTATTCGTCATGATTTGCCTGGGCAGAAATATGTTTTATGTAATGCAGATGAAGGTGAGCCTGGCACGTGTAAAGATCGTGATATTTTACGTTTCAACCCGCATCAGCTCATTGAAGGGATAGCTATTGGCGGTTACGTGATGGGTGCTACCGTAGGTTATAACTATATCCGAGGCGAATTTTGGGAACCTTATCAGCGATTTGAATCAGCCCTGGCTGAAGCGCGTGCGGCGGGATTGATTGGTAAAAATATTTTAGGATCAGGGGTAGATTTTGAATTGTATTCGCATCGCGGCGCAGGTGCTTATATCTGCGGAGAAGAAACGGCATTGATGGAATCACTGGAAGGAAAAAAAGGCATGCCACGGTTTAAACCGCCTTTTCCTGCAGGGCGTGGATTATATGGTAAACCGACAACGATTAATAATGTCGAAACCTTCGCCTCTGTGCCTGTGATTTTAGAGAAAGGCGCTGAATGGTTTTTGAACCTGGGTAAACCTAATAATGGTGGCTGCAAAATTTTTAGTGTGACAGGTCATGTGAATAAACCAGGTAATTATGAAGTGCCTCTCGGAACGCCTTTTAAAGATTTATTAGCGATGGCGGGTGGTGTGCGAACAGGGCATCGCTTGAAAGCCGTGATTCCTGGAGGCTCATCAATGCCTATATTGCCGGCGGATATTATGTTATCGCTGGATATGGATTTTGATTCTATTCAAAAAGCAGGATCGGGCTTAGGATCAGGGGCTGTGATTGTGATGGATGAAACGGTTTGCATGGTGCGTATGTTAGAGCGAATTTCCAAATTTTATATGGAAGAGTCGTGCGGTCAATGTACGCCTTGTCGTGAAGGCACCGGATGGTTGTATCGTCTAGTCCATCGTATTGTAGAGGGTCAAGGCACAATGGCGGATATTGAAACCTTGGGGCGTGTGGCGAAAAATATTGAAGGACGTACGATTTGTGCATTTGGTGAAGCAGCTGCCTGGCCTGTTGGTGGAATGTTGAAGCATTTTTATCATGAATTTGTTGAGCATGTGGAGCATGGGCATTGTCTGATAACAAAATAGAAGATATTAAAATTACGATTGATGGCCGCGAGTTGCAAGTCCAGCCGAATACAATGGTGATCCAGGCAGCAGATGCGGCAGGTATTTACATTCCGCGTTTTTGTTATCACAAGCATTTATCTGTTGCAGCGAATTGCCGTATGTGCCTGGTTGAAATGGAAAAATCCCCTAAAGCAGTGCCTGCGTGCGCGACACCTGTCATGCCAGGTATGACTATATTGACTCGTTCACCTAAAGCGCTGGCAGCACAAAAAGCTGTGATGGAATTTTTATTAATTAATCATCCTTTGGATTGCCCTATCTGCGATCAAGGGGGTGAATGTGAATTACAAGATTTAAGTATGGGGTATGGCGCTGCGGATTCGTATTTTACATTTGGTAAGCGTGCGGTGGCGGACCAAGACATTGGTCCCTTGATTGCAACAGAGATGACGCGTTGTATTCAATGCACTCGCTGTGTGCGTTTTGGTGATGAAGTGGCAGGGCTGCGTGAGTTGGGCGCGGTGGGACGTGGTGAAGAGATGGAAATCAGCACGTATGTGAGTCATGCCATTCGATCGGAGGTATCGGGTAATATTATTGATCTTTGTCCAGTGGGTGCTTTAACCTCAAAACCTTTTCGCTTTACAGCAAGGGCGTGGGAGTTACAACAATATCCTGCGATTGCTCCACATGATTGCCTAGGCACGCATATTAATGTACATACGCGTTCTGGAAAAGTCATGCGTGTCGTGCCGCGTGAAAATGATCGTATTAATTCGACATGGATTGCAGATCGTGAACGATATAGTTATTTAGCATTAGATCACGAAGATCGCATTGGGCAGCCACGTATTCGTGTGGATGGTCAGTGGCAAGAGACTGACTGGCAGACAGCATTGGAATATGCGGTAGAAAGTTTGCAGAAAGTGATCGCAGCACAAAGCGCGGAGCAAATTGGTGTTTTGGCATCACCGAATGCTACCACCGAAGAGCTTTTTATTTTGCAAAAATTATTTCGGCAATTGGGTACATCAGCTATTGATCATCGCTTGCGTCAAGTGGATTTTCGAGATCAAGATGCTTTACCACTCTTTCCAGGCTGGGAAGGTTCTATAGCCGATTTAGAAAACCATAAAGCGATTTTATTAGTCGGATCAAATTTGCAAAAAGAGCAGCCACTTGTAGCATTGCGTGTGCGTCAATCAACATTAAAGGGCGGAACAGTTTGTGCTGTGAATATGATGGATTATGATTTTAATTTTAAACTCACATCAAAAAAAATAGCTGCGCCGCAGGATTTTGTATTAGCGTTAGCGGGGATCGCGAAAGCATTAGTGCCTGATAAAGTTGAATTAGCGGATATTCAACTGACAGAACAAGACCACGTGATCGCTGAACAGTTACGTTCGACAAATAAATCTTGCATTTTAATCGGCGCGCTTGCGTTGAATCATCCACAGGCATCTTTTATACGCTGGTTAACAGAATGTATTGCATCAGCCACAGACAGTACAGTCGCTGTCTTAACAGAAGGAAGTAATGCTGCAGGGGCATGGCTTGCAGGTGCAGTGCCTCATCGAACGGCTTCAGGTAAAAGTGTAGAAAAAATAGGGCTAAATGCAAAAACCATGTGGGAGCAAGTGCGTCAAGCTTATGTACTACTCAATATAGAACCTGAATTAGATTGTGCAAACCCAGTTGCAGCCAAGCGTGCATTAGCCGAAGCCCAATGTGTTATTTCTTTGTCTGCTTTTAAGAATCCTGTTATCGAACAGTATGCAGACGTAATTTTACCGATTGCGGCTTTTACAGAAACAGCAGGTACATGGGTGAATGTCACAGGTGAATGGCAGAGTTTTAAAGGCGTTGCAAATGCGTATGGTAACGCGCGTCCTGGGTGGAAAGTATTGCGTGTGTTAGCCAATTTACTGGATTTACCTGGGTTTGAATACAATTCATCTGAAGAAATATTGCAAGAATTACAGTTATTAGAGAGGGCGCTAACTATGCCGCCATTGCGAGGCCGCGAAGCGCTTGGCCGTGGCAATCCAGCTTTTACGGTAATAGAAAAAAATAGTGATATTAAATATACACGCATTGGCGAAATTCCTATTTACGCAGGAGATAGTTTGGTACGCCGTTCTTATGCATTACAAGAAGCACAAGCTATTATTGAAGGCGAGCTTGCCGCCATCCATATTAATTCACATACTGCCTTAGAATTACAAGTTGAGCCTACTCAAATAGTGACAGTGAAACAGGCTGATTGTTCGCTGCAATTACCCATCAAAATAGATGAGCGAGTGCCGATGAATGCTGTATTTATTCCGGGTGGAATCACAGCGACAGCAAGTATGGGTGAATTGTTTGGTGAGGTTAAAATAACAAAATAGGTTAGAAATATGGAAGAATTATTATTAATTGCGTGGATTGTCGTAAAAATTATTGCGATTGTTCTCGTATTGTTATTGTCTGTTGCGTACCTCACTTTTTTTGAACGTAAAGTGATTGGTTATATGCAATCACGTGTTGGGCCTAATCGCATAGGGCCTTTGGGCTTATTGCAACCCATTGCAGATGTCATCAAATTATTAAATAAAGAAATTATTTTTCCAGAAGCCTCTAATAAATATTTATTCGTGATTGCGCCTATTATTAGTTTAGGCACCTCGTTGGCTGCATGGGCTGTGATTCCTTTTGATAAAACAATCGTATTAGCCAATATCAATGCAGGTGTTTTATTTGTATTGACGCTTTCATCCCTAGGGGTGTATGGCATTTTAATGGCGGGTTGGGCTTCTAATTCGAAATATGCCATGTTTGGTGCATTACGTGCGGCGGCGCAATCTATCTCGTATGAAATTGCGATGGGGTTTGCCTTGGTCGGTGTTATGATGGCAGCAGGTTCACTCAATCTTGAGACGATTGTGCAAGCCCAGGCAGGTGGCTTATGGCATTGGTATTGGTTACCTTTATTTCCTTTATTTATTGTCTATTGGATAGCGGGTATTGCTGAAACAAACCGCGCGCCTTTTGATGTGGCGGAAGGTGAATCTGAATTGGTGGCAGGGTTTCATGTAGAATATTCAGGCATGATGTTTGCCTTATTTTTCTTGGCTGAATATGCCAATATGATATTAATATCTGCGTTAATCACGGTGATGTTTTTAGGTGGGTGGTTATCGCCTTTTCAAGGTATACCTTATCTTGAAGCCTTATTTTCATTTGTACCTGGAATGGGTTGGTTTCTGTTAAAATTAAGTCTTTTCGTATTTTGTTACTTATGGTTTAGAGCGACTTTCCCACGCTATCGTTATGATCAAATTATGCGGTTAGGGTGGAAAGTGTTGTTGCCTGTGACGATTGTGTGGATTGGTGTCATTGCATTCGCAGTCCATTTTAATATAGCGCCTTGGTTTGTAGAGGTATAAGATGCGGCGTTTAATGAGATATTATCTTAAAATTTTTTCTTTTTGGGATTTAATCAAAGGATTAAAGCTGACAGGCCGTTATTTTTTTAAACGCAAAGTGACAGTGCAATATCCCGAAGAGAAAACACCGATGTCACCTCGTTTTCGCGGAATACATGCGTTAAGACGTTATCCGAACGGAGAAGAACGGTGTATTGCGTGCAAATTATGCGAAGCGGTATGCCCTGCGCTTGCGATTACGATTGAAGCAGAACCGCGAGAAGATGGTTCACGGCGCACAACGCTCTATGAAATTGATTTATTTAAATGTGTTTATTGTGGTTTATGTGAAGAGGCATGTCCTGTGGATGCTATTGTTTTAACACGGAATCATGATTATCACTTCGAGAATCGCGTTGAAAAAACTTTAACGAAAGATAAATTATTATTTATTGGCGATAAATACGAAGCGCAAATTGCGGCAGATCGTGAAGAAGATAAAGGGTTTAGATGATGACAGCAAAAAGTTTTAGAAATAATAATTATTTTGCTTATAATAGCTTCATAGGACAATAAAATGCCGCATTTAATAGTCATTGCAGGTTCAAATGGGTCAGGTAAGACAACCGCAGCTCCTGCTTTGTTACAAGATGCATTGCAAGTGGACGATTTTGTGAATGCAGACGTGATTGCTCAAGGGCTGTGTGCTTTTCAACCGGAGAAAGCTGCCATTCAAGCAGGTCGCATCATGCTAAAACGAATATATTCTCTTGCAGAACAAAAAGCTAATTTTGCATTTGAAACTACTCTTGCAAGTCGGACATTCTCAACATGGATACCGCAATTAAAAAGACAAGGTTATAAATTTCATCTCATTTTTTTATGGTTAAAAAATGAGAAACTTTCTGTTTTTCGCGTTAAAGAACGTGTCAAAAATGGCGGTCATTCAGTTCCTGAAAAAACAATTAAACGTCGTTATATTGCTGGATTAAGAAATTTTTTTAATTTGTATAGGCCATTAACTGATTCATGGCAATTCTATGATAACTCAAATGTTAATCACCTTTCTCTTATCGCTTCTGAAGTGGATTGTAATGATTTGATTATTGAAAATAGAGAGATATGGATACAACTTGTGGAGGCTTATGCGAATGCCTGATAAATCTGATTTATGTAATGATAAAATTACAAAAATTCTTAACGATCCAAAGAAAATGAAACAAATTATTCAAGACGGAATCACAGCAGCTCTCATCAAGCATAAACAGGCAGGGAATCCTGTCTGTGAATGGCGTGATAATAAAATTGTTTGGATTCCTCCAGATCAAATATTAGTTGAAATACAAAATGAGAGCAAAGGATTTAAATGATGACAGTCGTACAAATTATTTTTTATGTCTTTTCTAGTATAGCGATTTTTTCAAGCGTGTTAGTGGTTGCGTCTCGTAATCCTGTGCGTAGTGTGCTTTCGTTGGTTTTAACTTTCTTTGCGATGGCAGGTGTTTGGTTGCTTTTACAGGCAGAATTTTTAGCATTGATTTTAGTATTAGTGTATGTCGGCGCTGTGATGACATTATTCTTGTTTGTCGTCATGATGCTGCGTGTGAATGTCGTCAGTTTGCGCGCGGGTTTTGTGCGTTATTTACCTTGGGTGGTTTTATTAATAGGCATGATGATTGGATTAATGATCTTGGCTGTGGAAAAATTTAGGTTGCCTCGCACGCCTCCGTCTGAAGCATCGCATTTTAATAATATAGCGGATTTAGGAATGGTGCTGTATACCGACTATGCTTATCCTTTTGAAATTGCGGCGGTATTATTACTCACAGCGATTGTAGCAGCGATTGGCTTAACGCATCGCAAATCTCTCAGGCGAAAAACACAAGAAGTGAGTCGACAAATGGCGATAAGGCGTAAAGATCGCGTAACACTGATTAATGTGCCATCCGAAAAGAAAATATATTCATCTGGAGGGGAGCAATAATGGTATCACTTTCTGATGTTTTGATAATAGCTGCTTTATTATTTGGTATTGGTATTGCCGGCATTATTATTAATCGAAAAAATATTATTGTATTGTTAATGTCTATTGAGCTAATACTACTCGCGGTCAATACGAATTTTATTGCGTTTAGTTATTTCTTAGGCAATACGGTTGGGCAAATCTTTGTATTTTTTATTTTAACCGTTGCAGCGGCAGAAGCGGCTATCGGGTTAGCGATCATGGTCGTGTTGTTCCGCAAGCGAGGTACGATTGAAGTTGATGAACTGGATATATTGAAAGGATAAGTCGTGAAAATATGCTGAATAGCTATGAAAATCATTTATTATCTATAGCGCTTTTAGTCCTGTTGTTGCCTTTAGTGGGTGCTATTGTAACGGGGTTATTAGGCAAAAAGATTGGACGCAGCGCAACACATTGGATCACTATTTTACTAGTGGGTTTTTCTTTTTTATTGTCTTCTTATTTATTTGCAGAAATCGTGTTATTAGGTCATCCACCTGTTGAGGGAATGATTTATCATTGGATGACGATAGGCCAAATTAAATTTGATATGGCTTTATTATTAGATCGCTTGAGCGCAGTGATGATATTTATCGTGAGCTTTATCTCATTGATAGTTCATATCTACACAGTGGGTTATATGAAGGATGACTCAGGATATGAGCGGTTTTTTAGTTATGTGTCTTTATTTACTTTTTCGATGCTGACATTAGTCTTAGCCAATAATTTTTTAGTCTTATTTTTTGGCTGGGAAGGTGTAGGGTTAGTTTCCTATTTATTGATTGGTTTTTGGTTTAACCGCGATAGCGCGGTATCAGGTGGATTAAAGGCATTTATTGCGAATCGCATAGGGGATGTGGGGTTTGTGTTAGCGATTGCAGCTATTTTATTTTATTTTAATAGCTTAGATTATGGTTATATTTTTAGTCATACCAATACTATTTTAAATAAAACGATTTCTATTTTTCCTGGCACCCAGTTTTCTGTTGTGACAGTGATCTGTATTTTATTATTTATCGGTGCGATGGCTAAATCAGCGCAAGTGCCTTTGCATGTCTGGTTACCTGAGTCCATGGAAGGCCCAACGCCTATTTCAGCTTTAATTCATGCGGCTACCATGGTTACAGCGGGTATTTATATGGTGGCACGTATGTCACCGTTATTTGAATATTCATCCGCTGCCTTAAGTTTAATATTAATAGTAGGTGCGACCACTTGTTTGTTTATGGGCTTTTTGGCCGTTGTGCAACACGATATTAAGCGCGTCATAGCCTATTCTACATTGTCACAACTCGGGTATATGGCAGTCGCATTGGGCGCATCGGCCTATGATGCGGCTATTTTTCATTTAATAACGCATGCATTTTTTAAAGCATTATTATTTTTGGCTGCGGGCTCAGTGATTATCGCGTTGCATCATGAACAAGATATGCGAAAGATGGGTGGGCTGGCCGTGCATATGCCTATTACTTATCTGACGTTTGGCATAGGCGCGTTAGCGTTGGCTGCGATTCCACCTTTCGCAGGATTTTATTCAAAAGATGCAATTATTGAAGCAGTACATTTATCCAACATACCTGGCGCACATTATGCTTATTTTTGTGTATTAGCCGGTGCTTTTGTAACACCGCTTTATATTTTTCGTGCGTTTTTTTTAACGTTTCATGGTAAAAAAAATGATACGGGCATCGCAAAAGAATCGCCCTGGATTGTGTTGGTTCCTTTGATCGCTTTAGCGATTCCCAGTTTGATAGCAGGCGGGCTATTAATAGGCCCTATGTTATTTTCAACACCGCGTTTGTTAGGCGCGAGTATTTTCATTTTGCCAGCGCACAATGCAGTGTTGTTACTCGCAAACGAATATCATGGCGCTAAGTTGATGGCATTGACTGCCTCTCGCTCAGAGACTTTTTGGTTAGCACTTTCAGGTATCGTGATCGCTTGGTTATTTAATCTTGCACGGCCGCAATGGTCTGATCGTTTGAAAAAACAATTGAGTGGATTATATGCGATTTTAGTTAATAAATATGGGTTTGATGAATTTAATCAAAAAATACTTGTTCAAGGTTGCCATCGTTTAGGTGATTTTTTCTACCAATTTAGCGATTTAAAAATAATTGATGGCGTTTTTGTGAATGGGTCAGGCAAATTAATTCGTTGGGTGGCATCACGCGGACGGCGCGTGCAAACAGGGTATCTTTATCATTATGCGTTAGTAATGATGATAGGGTTGGTGGGGTTTTTAGGGTGGTTTTTGTTGAAGATATAGCTTAGGTTGAAGTTCTCTAAAAGCCTTATTGAATTTATTTTTAGTTATGCTGGAAAAAACTTTTTATTAATTAATTTTTCTAAAGAAAACGAACATTGTTTCGGAAATACTTCTTTTCCAAGGTCTGTTTCAGTTGCTGCGATCAGTACGCCTCTATGATACGCGCGTCCTAACTCTTGATTGATTTTATTTTTTAAACTTGGACTTTCTTTGAGAAGCTCTATGATCTCCTCGCGTTGCTCTTCAATGGTATATTTCCAGCTATTGTTTCTCTCTTTTTTCGCTTTTTCCGATGCTTTCAATTTCCTCGGCAACGTTTTCAATGTCAACCTCTGTTAATTTTCCTTCTCGCAAGAACTTAGCATTGGCTAAAGCCCAAGCATAAAAATCTTGCCGGTATTTTGGATGTATTTTTGATCGCATGAGGAGTTGCCTATCTGCTAATAATGGTTGCCATTATAATACCCACTTTTAACCAGAACAATGATGCGTGTTTACTATCCATGGGTTAGCTCGTATGATAGTCACATTTTATATAGAACTCTCTTAGAGTAGAATAATTTGTTTTTTATTTGTTCAGCAATGGGATTTTAAATTATGTGGGTACCTTCTTCAATTTTAAGTATTCTTATTTGGTTCCCTATGATAGGTGCAGTCGCTGCATTGTTGACGGGGGATGACAAAAACGCGAAGGTAGCGCGTATCATTGCATCGGTTGTTGCGATCCTTAATTTATTGTTATGTATTCCATTGTATTTAGCTTTTGATCCTGGAAGTTATGCGTTGCAATTCTCCCAAAATTATTTATGGATTCGTGCCTATCAAATTCATTATGCGTTAGGCATAGATGGTATTTCACTGGCCATGATTATTTTGACTAATTTCACGGGCTTATTAGTGATTTTAGCAGGCTGTCAGGCAATTAAAGTGCGTGTTGCCCAGTATATGGCGGCCTTTTTAATTATGCAGGGTATGATGATTGGCGTTTTTGCAGCCACAGATGCTATTTTGTTTTATGTTTTTTGGGAAGGCATGTTGATTCCCATGTATCTTAGTATTGGGATGTGGGGAAGTATGAACCGTAATTATGCGGCGGTTAAGTTTTTCTTATATACCTTTTTAGGTTCTATTTTAATGCTGGTTGCCTTGTTATATTTATATAACCAAACAGGTTCATTTGATATTCAACGATTTTATGGGTTGCACTTGTCGCAGCCTATTCAAGAATTATTATTTTTTTCTTTCTTTCTCGCTTTTGCAGTGAAAGTGCCAATGTGGCCAGTGCATACCTGGTTACCTGACGCGCATACAGAAGCGCCAGCAGGGGGTTCTGTGGTGCTAGCAGCTTTAATGTTAAAACTGGGTATTTATGGGTTTTTGCGTTTTAGCATGCCTATTGTGCCGAATGCATGTGAGCATTTAGCATGGTTAATGATTCTTTTATCCTTGGTCGCTATTGTTTATATTGGGTTAGTTGCGATTGTGCAAACAGATATGAAAAAATTAATTGCTTACTCTTCTATTGCGCATATGGGTTTTGCAACCTTAGGTTGTTTTATGATTTATGGCATTGTTCGTTATACCTCCCAGTATCAAGATGCTTCCATGAGTCTGGAAGGCGCGGTGATCCAAATGATCGTACATGCATTTGGTTCAGGAGCCATGTTCTTAGGCGTGGGTATTTTAGCAGATCGCATGGCCAGCCATAGTCGCTTGATTAAAGATTATGGGGGTGTCGCAGCTCGTATGCCAATTTTTGCTGCATTTTTCATGTTGTTTGCAATGTCTAATGTAGGGTTGCCAGGCACGGCAGGATTTGTAGGTGAATTTATGGTGATTATGAGTGCGTTTCATACGCATTTTTGGGTAGCATTGATTGCTGCGCTCACATTGATTTTAGCGTCTTCTTATACATTATGGATGTATAAGCGCGTTTTCTTTGGCCCGATCAAAAGTGATGAAGTGGCTGCAATGCAGGATATCACTTGGTTAGAAAAGACGAATTATATTTTATTAGCGACAGGCGTTTTTTTTCTGGGGCTTTATCCAGCGCCTGTATTAAAGGTATTGCATGCAACGATAGGCCATTTGTTAGTGGAAAGTATACCTGTTTAACTCGGTGATTGCCGAGTCGGTGATTGCCGAGTCGGTAATTGCCGAGTATAATAAAGTTCTATTGAGATAGCGCTAACGAAATGAATAATATGAACTATGAAATTTATTTTCCACGCGGAATAGCAAAAGGGCTTGCTTTTTGTAATAGAGAAAGTGAGCGAGATCGGCTTATTAAAAATATTAAATCACGCCAACATACTTTAATCATGTCTCCAAGGCGATATGGAAAAACAAGTCTAGTGAGATATGCTGTTGATGAGTCAAAAATATTATTTGGCGAAGCAGATTTATTTGTTGCAGTCGATTCTAAACGAGTTGAGCGACAAATATTAATGGGAATTAAAAAAATTATAAGCGAAATAGGCACACCCATAGAACAAATATTAGAAATTCTTCGTCAATATTTTAAAAAAGCCAACGCAAAATGGACGGTTGGAACACAAGGGGTCAACATTGCTTTAATTCCCGAAAATAGTAATGATCCAGCGACTACTATTATGGAAGCATTGCAAGCACTGGAAGATTTATTGAGTAAGAAAAAAAAGCAAGCTGTTTTTTTTATTGATGAGGTTCAGGAAATAAGTGAAGTTGCTGAGGGTAAAGGAATTGAAGGTGCGTTGAGGCATGTGGCGCAACAAACGCATTATCTTTCTTTGATTTTCTCTGGCAGCAATCGTCATTTATTAGCGAAAATGTTTTATGATAAAGCAAGACCATTATATAAGTTATGTGATCGAATTATCTTAGATAGAATAGATACGCAACACTATAAGCACCATCTTAATAAGTTTGCGCGAAAACGATGGGGATGTAACTTATCTGAAGATTCTTTAGAAACTTTATTTTCTCTAACAGCGCAGCATCCATTTTATATGAATGGGCTATGTTTGAGGCTATGGAGTTCCAATGCTAAAGGAATTCCTTCCTCTGACGTTATTCAATCGTGTTGGATAACAATGGTTAGAGAAGAACGCCAAGAGATCATGAGAGAATTAGCTGCTTTGAATGCGAGTCAGAGAAGGATTCTTGTTGCTATTACTGAAGGTTACATTAAAGAATTAACAGGAAAGATGTTTTTAAGCAAAATAAATATGACAAGTTCTTCTGTTGTTGAGGCATTAAAATTACTTGAACAAGGTGATTATATTAAAAAAACAGAAAATGGTGAGTATCATCTTATTGATCCTTTAATCGCAACCGCATTAAGGTTGTATTTTGGAGAGGATAAATTAGGGGGGAGTAAATTATGAATTTTGTGATGCCTATTTTTGCTGCAGCCCTGCCAGAGATTTTTATTCTTTGTATGGCGAGTATTATTCTTTTGGTAGATGTATTTTTGAGAGAACGCTATAAAATAATAACTTATGTGTTGACACAATTGACATTAGTAGGGACTTTTTTATTAGTGACCCTGCAATATCATGAATATCCATTGTCTATCATTACTTTTAGCGGACATTATATCGTTGACAGGCTTGCCGTCTTAACCAAATTATTTGTTTTGTTAACCAGTTTTTTTGCATTTATTTATGCACGACAATATATTAAAGACAGGCATATTCAGCGTGGAGAATATTACAGCTTGGGTTTATTTGCTGTGATAGGTATGTTAATCATGGCTTCGGCTTATAGTTTTTTAACGATTTACTTAGGGTTAGAATTATTATCTTTATCATTGTATGCCATGGTCGCTCTCCAAAAAGAATCGGCTGCAGCTACTGAAGCAGCGATGAAATATTTTGTGATGGGTGCATTAGCTTCAGGATTATTGCTGTATGGTATTTCGATGCTGTATGGTGCGACAGGGAGTATTGGAATTTTAACGATAAGAAATGTATTAGAATCAGGATTGCTCCATCAAAATGGTGTCGTATTACTCGGTTTAATTTTTATTTTATCAGGATTACTTTTTAAATTTGGTGCTGTGCCTTTCCATGTCTGGGTGCCAGATGTATATACAGGTGCGCCGACCAGTGTCACGCTTTTTATTGCGAGTGCTCCTAAAATCGCTGCTTTCTGTATTACAATGCGTATCTTAGTTCAAGCCTTGTCAACCTTTAGTGTCACATGGGTTTCTTTTTTAATTATAATTGCTATTTTGTCGATGTTTTCAGGTAATCTATTAGCGATTGCACAAACAAATATTAAGCGCATGTTAGCTTATTCTTCTATTGCACATATTGGTTATACATTATTGGGATTAATCGCAGGGCCTGGTTCAGCACAAGGTTATTCTGCCGCAATGTTTTATATTACGACTTATGTAATGATCGCAGCAGGTGCTTTTGCTGTGATTGCCTTGTTAAGTAAACAAGGTATTGAGTTAGATCAATTAGACGATTATCGTGGGTTGAATGCGCGTAACCCCTGGTTAGCTTTTATGATGTTATTGCTCATGTTTTCGATGGCAGGCGTGCCCCCAACGGTTGGCTTCTTTGCTAAATTAGGCTTGCTAGAAGCCTTGGTTGAAGCGCATTATGTTTGGTTAGCGGCATTAGCGCTTTTGTTTGCCATTATTGGCGCTTATTACTATCTCAGAATTGTGTTAGTGATGTATTTTGAAGAGCCACGAGATGTGTCAGTAGGGAACCCTATAGCGATTGCGCCTGGTATTATGACAGCAATAACAGTGAATGGCGTTGCAGCATTAGCGCTAGGATTATTTCCCAGTATGTTAATTGATATGTGCCGAATTTCGTTAAGTTAAGAAAGGCTATGTTCCATGAAAAATACAGCAGTTTATCCAGGCACTTTTGATCCCATTACGTATGGACATGTGGATTTAGTCGAACGAGCTGCTCGTATTTTTGACCAAATTATTGTAGCAGTCGCGGTGAATGCAAATAAAACCCCGTTTTTTTCATTAGAAGAAAGAGTTGATTTAGCAAGACAAGCTTTAAAAAAAACGAATAATGTTAGAGTGATGGGATTTGATTTGCTACTGATTGATTTTATGCGCACACAACAGGCGACTATTATTTTACGCGGGTTGCGTGCAGTTTCTGATTTTGACTATGAATTTCAATTAGCGGGAATGAACCGACATTTAGCGGCTGATATTGAAACCGTGTTTTTAATGCCAGCCGAAAATTATACGTATATTTCCTCTAGTTTTGTCCGAGAAATTGCAACGTTAGGGGGTGATGTGACACCTTTTGTACCCGATATTGTTTTCAACGCATTTAACAAAAAATTACGAAGATCATAGCGTTATGGCTTTATTAATTACTGATGAATGTATTAATTGCGATGTATGCGAGCCTGTGTGCCCCAATCAAGCTATTTATCAAGGCGAATCTATTTTTGAAATTGATCCAGCACGTTGTACTGAATGCGTGGGACATTTTGATGAACCGCAATGTGTTGCTGTGTGTCCTGTCAATTGTATTCCTGTTGATCCTAAGCATAGTGAAACGCGTGAGGAGTTGCTGGAGAAGTATAAAAAATTATTAGAAGAATGATGTATTGAACTAAATAATCAAGGGAGTTTTATTGTGGTGAAAGATAAAAAAACTATTATTAATGTCCAAGGTGCTGCTATTGCTATTTTATCTAAAAAGGACGAGGACTATATTTCGCTTACAGATATGGTAAAAAACTTCGATGGCGGCGGTGCGCTTATTGAACAGTGGTTGAAAAATAAAGATACAGTTATGTTTCTTGGAGTCTGGGAACAAATTAACAACCCTACTTTTAATTCCCTCGAATTCGAGGGAATTAGAAATCAGGCGGGAAGTAATAGTTTTTTTCTATCAGCGAAAAAATGGATAGAATCTACACGGGCGCAGGGTTTAATAGCTAATGCAGGCCGTTATGGAGGTACTTACGCTCATAAAGACATCGCTTTTGAATTTGGTTCTTGGCTTAGCCCTGAGTTTAAGCTCTATTTAATTAAAGAATTTCAAAGGCTTAAAGAAGAGGAAAATCAACGCTTTTCATTAGGCTGGAATCTTAACCGTACCTTATCTAAACTCAACTATCATATTCATACTGATGCTATTAAAGCGCATATTATTCCTGCATTGATTAGCCAAGAGAAGGCTAATTATGTTTATGCTAATGAAGCTGATGTTTTGAATGTTGCTTTGTTTGGACAAACGGCAAAAGAATGGCGTGATGCTAATCCAAATCAAGAGGGTAATATGCGTGAATATGCCACTATAGAGCAATTGTTGGTATTGGCTAATATTGAGGCAATAAATGCAGAGTTTATTCGCATGGGAGTATCGCAATCTGAGCGTTTGAACAAGTTAAATGAAATTGCAATTATGCAGTTAAAATCATTGACGGCGCATAGTAGTATAAGGAAGCTGAGCAATGGAAATGATGAGTAATGAAGAATTAAAATGATAGTTTTTATTGATGGATCCTATTGAAATGATGTGGGGCACTCAACTCAATCGCCAATTGAATCGCCGCCGATAAACTACCTGCATTCGCTAACCCTGTTCCTGCTATATCCAGCGCTGTGCCATGATCAACTGAGGTGCGGATAATAGGTAAACCCAACGTCATGTTAACAGCACGATCAAAGCCTATATATTTTATAACAGGTAACGCCTGGTCATGATACATCGCGAAAATAGCATCGGCGGATTTTAAATATTTTTCAGTGAATATCGTATCTGCAGGTAACGGGCCTGTGACATTTATTTTTTCAGAACGCAATAAAGCGAGCGCAGGGTTAATCACTTCAATTTCTTCCCGTCCCAGGTAGCCTGCTTCCCCTGCATGTGGATTTAATCCAGAAACAAGAATATGAGGTTGAGTGCAGCCAAAATATTTTTGTAACTCAGTGTTGAGAAGACGTATTGTATTCACTAAATTTTCTATCGTTATTTTTTTCGGAACTTCTGCCAGAGGAATATGTGTAGTGGCTAATGCGATTTTTAGTTTATCGACTATAAATAACATAATAGTTTTTTTTACGTTGCAGCGTTTCTCTAAAAATTCAGTATGCCCGCTAAAAGAAATACCTGCTGTATTCAGTATAGCTTTATGGACAGGGCCTGTGACAAGAGCATCTGCTTTGCGTTGTAAACAATAGTCAGTGGCTAATTCCAGGCATTGAATAACAAAAGCAGCATTCTCGGAATTTAATTTTCCAGTGTGGCAAGGCGCTGCTAATTCTACAGGGATTATTTTTAATAAGCCGGGTTGGTGGAAAGTAGTTGCTTGACTGAGATAACAAGGCTCAATTTGTATAGGTAATTGTAATTGCTGTGCGCGGGCGTTGAGCAAGGCAGGGTCGCCTACTACGACCAATTCTGCAGACCAAGGCAGTTGAGCGATTTTCAAAATAATATCTGAGCCAATCCCTGCAGGTTCACCTACTGTGAGGAGGATGCGTGGCAGAATGCCCATATTGAATTATTTTCCAGATGTGTATTTAATAAAGGCTTCGCTGCGTAATCGAGTGACCCAATTTTGCAATGCCTCTTCATATTTGCGCTGGTAAAGTAATTGTTGAACTTGTTTCCGTTGATTCGCCTGATTGCCTTGCATACCGGCATGACGAACGCCCGCCACATGAATAATGTGAAAACCATTGGCTGTTCGAATGGGCCCTGCAACATCATTTTCTTTCATTGTAACCAGCTTGCCTGCAAATGCTGAAGGAATTTCAGGTAATTTGCGCCAACCCAAATCACCCCCTTGTAACGCTTTGCTGCCGTGCGAGTCAGCTGCAGCTGCTTCATGAAAACTGACTCCATTATGGATTTTTTCTAATAGGGTTTTCGCGTGTGCCATTGCATCGGCAATATCTTGAGGTGTTGTTTTTTCAGGTAAAGCAATGAGAATATCTTCTAAATGATATTCTTTACCATTATAAGATAACCAGGCAGCAGAACGCATAAAATCATCGACTTCCTGCTCAGAAACAGTAATTTTATTACCTATCATCTGGTGGGCGATTTGACTGATGGCTATTTCATCGCGAATTTCTCTGCGGTATTCGGACGTATTTAAACCTTGGTCAGCCACTGCGGCTAAAAGCCTATCAGTTGTGATATGATTTTTGCGAGCAACCTCATTGATTGCTTTTGTGATGTCTTCATCAGTAACACGGACACCTGCTTGTTCAGCAAGATCAAGTTGTAATTTACGATCAATCAGTTGATCTAACACTTGTTTGCGTAGAATCGTATCGGATGGGATTGGCGTATGTGAAGCGAGCAATTGTTTTTCGATTCGATTAATAGCATCCTCTAATTCGCTTTGTGTGATGATTGTTTTATTGACGATGGCGACAATCACATCCAATGGTTCCTCGTTTTTTGAAGTGGCACCGAATACAGCATTATTCATTACCAATAAGCTACATAACAAAATAACGCTAAATTTAATGATATTCATTTTAAAAATCCTGTCCAAAATCTGTTTGATAAGAAGTAACGCTACTGTTGAGTGCGGAATTAGGGTCACCCGTGCCAAAATTTCCTAAGCCCTTTAAGGCGAACTGTATATAGGATTCCGTATTGTATTGAAGCGTGTTACTCGCATTGACGTTAGTGAATGTACGACCTACTAAAAAGCGTACAGCCCAACAACAGCTGTCGTATTGTAAACCAAAAAGCAAGTTCTGGAAACGGGCAGTATTGAAATTTTCAGTCCATCGACCCAGCGTACTCCAGTTATGGGTAATAGGCCATATAAAGCTAAGATCTGTTTGTGATAGATTATTTGCACTGCTGCCAGCAGGATTGGTTTGGAGTACAGCCCCGTTCAGTGCGTACGTATAGCTTAAATTGATAGATTTTTGAGGGTCAGTCGAATAACCCAGTGTCAGAGTTTCATTTTTAACATTGTTGACATGGGTGTCATAGATAGTATTGGATGTAAAAGTCCAATAAGGTGTCAGGTTGTAGCTTAAAATACCCGAGAGAGGAGAACGGTTGACGTGATTTTCTGCCATCGCAGTGCTTGTTGAACAGTCCTGGAACCCATTGATGCCATTAAAATCATTCGAGCAAAGCGTGACGAATCGATCATGAAAATAAGCGATTTGGCCTATGCCCGCATAGATTTTTTGCCTACCTGACTCTTGATCCATAAAGCGTGTTGCAAGACCTATCGCAAGTTGATTTGCATCGCCTATACGATCAATCCCGCTAAAGCGGTTATACATAAAGAGCTGATCGTAAGTCAAAATATTCAATGTTGTATCAAATAAAGGTAGATTATTTTGATTCTGATAAGGAATATAAGTGTAATAGAACTGGGGTTCGAATGTTTGAATAAGATCGTATTTAAGCACGCTGAAACGGCGTTCAAAATACATGCCTGAACTAATATCGAAAATCGGTAAAGCACGATGCGGGCTTTGTAAGTGGGTGTTAATGACCATTTGGTTATTAGCAGGAATTTGGTGAACAGTATACCCAGTCATGTCAAATTGCAAACGTGGATTAAAAAAGAAAGCAGGATGGTATTCTGGCCAACTGACGGCAGGTTGAATATTTAGGCGAGTGCCGAAAGGTTTTAAAATGCTAGCACCTGGATCTTTGCGAATGACAAAATGAGATAAATCATTATCAATTGAATAAGTGAGCCCTGTGTTGTCATCGGTATAATTGCCACCGAGAGTCAGTTGTGGTAATCGCCTATATTCGTTATTGAATTGATTCTGGTCCAGGGGATGCAATGTTTGGTAACCTTGAATATTAGCGCGAAATTGCCAAAATTGTCCTGTGTAAGTGAGATCCGCTTGTTGTAATAGTTGATTAGGAGTAATTTGCGTCAAACCATTACTAAAATTCGTGGTGTAATAATCATCGCTGACATAATTATAATTCAGGGTGCTTGTCCAATGCTCATCAAAATGAGCGTTATTTTCCCATGAAAAAGCCTTACGCAAGGTACTCGCGTTTTCCAGGCGATTAAGCTGTGCTTGATACATTGAGTTTTTTGAAGATCCATAAGTATTTCGCGCTGTTTCTTTTAAGGTAGAAAATAACCGATCATGGGGCAACGCAGTTATTTTTATGTTTCCTTCAGTTTGGGTAGTGAGGTAACGGAACAAATTAGTGAATTGAAACCCGCGTTTCACCAAAATGGCAGGGGTGATAGTGTCATCGTAATTAGGTGCCAAATTCCAATAAAAAGGTTCTGTAATTGTCATGCCAGATTGCGTGGTATTTGGACGTAGAGTGGGAGCAAGAAATCCTGTTTTCCGGCGTGAATCAATCGAAAAACTGAGATAAGGCGTGTAAAGTATAGGAACGCCTTTGACTACCAGGCGTGCATTTTTAGCAGTCCCTCTCCCTGTATTTTTATTTAATTTAAGTTGGCTTGCTTTGACTTGCCACACAGGGTTTAACGGTGGGCAAGTACTATAATTAGCTTGATGAAAGAGTAAGACTTTAGGTTCATTTTGCTCGAACTGCTCGGCAGTGCCCCATGCACTTAATTGATAGACTTTATTTTCATGCTGAATTTTTTCATTGCTCGGTATGACAGGTTTTGCACTTGATGTTTTACTGTAAATAGCATTTCGATACAGAATATGTCGAAGCGATTTTTGTTTCAATTTCAAATCAACATGGCCATAATCGGCAAGCACAAGCTCATTCGGTTGACGTAATATCACATGCCCTATTAAATCGACAGCATTGAATTTACCTGTGATAGGGTCACGATAAAGATAACCCTTGTTCGCAATGATTTGTTGGCCATCTTGCGTGATTGTAATTTCCCCTTGAGAAATAGATGTGCCATGTAATGAAAAAATAATCCCTTGATTGCTGCTGAGTTGAATATGATTTTTTTCAAGTGAAATTGCAGGGGTTATAAAGGAAGGTTCAAGATAAAAACCACCACAACGATTTTCTCCCGTTTCTACCCAGCCAAGTGCATCAGCAATCTCTGCAAGAGTTAATGATTTTGCAGGCTTATCGTTCGTTAAGGCGATAGACGAAATCTTATCATTTGCATTCGCCAGAGGCATAAAAAAACTAAATACTATAACCCATAATAGATGAAATATTGTCAAAAGATGCATGATTGATGCCTAAATTTCTTTGTTTTTATGAAAGGGGCCAGTGTATCTAAGAAGACAGCAAAACCCAAGATATTAGAAGTGATAGATCTATGGAAAATAACCAGAAGCTCCTATTTGTGCCGCGATTTTCTTATCGAGACGCTAAGCTTACTGCCAAGACGGTAAATTTTTATTATTTTGAATGAAAAATATACTATTTCATCTCATAACCCATCATAATGACTGTTATAGCAGTAAATTAATGTGTTTTCTAATTTAAAATACGCTATAATAATTTAGTTTCTTATTTTTTTACCGCCGTAGCGGTAAAAACTATAGGTAAGAATTAATTGATTAAGTGATGTAAAAATGAGAATAGATGAAATTAGCAGAATAGTAAAATACCACCGTAAACAAAGCGGCTTATCTCGAGAAAAGCTAGCTAACTTAGCGGGGGTAGGGAAGACTGTTGTATACGATATTGAAAAAGGTAAGGAAACAATACAATTAAAATCGTTGTTGAACGTGTTAGAAGCTTTAAACATTTCTCTAAAACTAGATACACCTTTTAATAAAAAATCGGAGGATGAAGAATGAAAAGAGCCCGTGTTTTAGTGAATGGGGCATTTGCTGGAATTTTAGAAAAGCTTGATAATGACAAATATAATTTTATCTATGAAGAAAATTATAAAAATTCTCCTGTCTCTTTAACGATGCCAATTAAGAATAAAAGATATGAATTTGATAAATTCCCTCCTTTTTTTGAAGGATTACTACCTGAAGGCGAAATGCTTGAAGCTTTATTAGTGAAGCACAAACTTGATAAGAAGGATTATTTTGGCCAACTGTTGGAAGTAGGAAAAGATGTAGTAGGTGCTGTCACCATAGAGGGATTAGAATGAAACGTTGTCCCATCACATATGAAGAAATTGGTAATGATAGACAGTATTCAAAACGTGGATTGCGTTTACTTTCTCCAAAACTGGAAAATCTTCTCCCATTACCATTTACAGCGCAAGAACAACGAAATGAAGCTATGGCACGTGCTGGAAAGATGTCTATTCAAGGTGTGCAAACCAAGCTAAGTGCTTTATTAAGGGTAAAAGAACAATGTTTTGAAATAGTAGATAATAATGGTCTTTATATTTTAAAAACACAAAGTTCTTTATATCCTGAAATTCCAGAAAATGAAGCGCTAACCATGTCATTGGCTGCGACAATAGGACTGGATGTGCCCGTTCATGGGTTGGTTTATGCAAAAGATAATAGCATGACTTATTTTATTAAAAGATTTGATAGATTACCTCGAAATAAAAAGATTGCAGTAGAGGATTTTGCTCAGCTATCAGGATTTGATAGAGACACAAAGTATGGAAGTTCTATGGAGCAGGTAGCTGAAATTGTATCAAAGTTTTGTACCTATCCTAAAATTGAATTTGTTAAATTATTAAAACTTACCTTATTTAATTTTCTTATTGGTAATGAAGATATGCACTTAAAAAATTTTTCTCT
>JAJONP010000050.1 GCA_021323555.1 Gammaproteobacteria bacterium
TTGCTAGGGCTGCCACAATATACTGTCTAATTTTTATTAGAGAGATAAAATAAAAAAGAGGCGATGGTTACTTTTAAAAAATATCCACGCAACAATGCCGCCTCGCAATGACGGTGCGGGGATGCATGCCTCTTCAAACATAAAAGACTGATTTTTTATTTACCTAAAACCTAAAATTCTAGTGCGATTCCCCTGGCACTAATGTCCGGTTCATCCATCTGAAGAACATGGTTCCACCCGCTAAACAACACTCTCAACGCTGGCGCTGACAAAATGGCTCAAAATCATTTCTGCTTGTGTCCTTAATAAAGGTTTACTGAGTACATCGTCCATGCCTGAGTCCAAGCAGACTTGTTTAATTTCTTTTGTAAGGCCAGCCGTAAGAGCAATAATAAGTGCGGGCTCACGTAGAGAAAGTAAAGAAAGTAAATCTTTTTCTATCTTTCGGAAATGTTGAGTAATGGTATACCCCGTCATATCAGACAATCCCAGATCCATAAAAACTAAATCGTATTTTTTTAACTTAAATAATGCTATCGCTTCTGCACCCGTTGCTGCTATATCGACTTGACAGTGCAGAGAAGTCAATACAAATTTTTCCAGCCTTTGCGCAATCTCCACATCTTCAATCAGTAACACCTGGATGATGGAATTTAATCGCTTGCGTTCAGAATAAAAATAATTTTTGGCAGACAACGAAAGCGCATTTTGTGTTAATAGATTTTCCATGTAATCCGCAGGCGTTAACAAAGGAACAGCTAAAGGAACAGCGAATACCACTTGAGTGCCTACGTTTTCTTCGCTCATCAAATGTATTTCACCGTTCATGAGAGCGACATATTTTTTTACCAGATACAATCCAAGACCACTGCCTGTGTTCTCCATGCCTGTTGTGTCGGATGCCGCTAATTTCGTAAACCGTTCAAAAACTTTAGCATGCTTATCTTTTGGAATACCTATCCCTGTATCGGCTACGGTAAATTTAGCAATGATTTCTTTAGACGTAGATTTTTCACCACAGGCAACACTCACTATAATAGAACCTGTTTGAGTAAATTTAATAGCATTCCCGACTAAATTCATCAAGATACGATACAAACTGGCACGATTCCCTATGACATAATCAGGTAACTTTTCATCAAAATGCAGATGCCATTTTAATTTTTTATTTTCAATTGCGGGTCGAAATAACTTGACTATTTCGTCAAGAAGTAACCTAATTTCAAATTTTTCTGTGGCTGAAACAGTGCTTATGTCATCGACCTTAGCCACTTCTAAACAATTATCAAAAAATAGCATGAGTTGGCGCGCCGCCAGGAGAATATTTTGCATAAACTCTTTATCATTTTCTTGAGCGATACGATCCAATAACAAATCAGCCGTACCAATAATACCGGTTAATGGTGTTTTAATGTCATGGCTCATATTAGCACGTGTTGTTAAATAATAAGTTAACTCACCCTTTTGATTGGGCATAGGAGGCTCTTCTTTATTAATAATTGCTTGCCCAGATGCCATGACGTTTAAGCTATCTTCTTTAAAAGAAACTGTTGACTCGAGAGGCCAACCAGCAATTTCCCCCATTTTTTCAAACGTT
Organism: Gammaproteobacteria bacterium; assembly: GCA_021323555.1. The sequence goes on from JAJONP010000050.1 coordinate 1,598, forward strand.
AATCCTTTAAATTCAGCGACAGATTTAAATTTAAATAATTTTAAGACGTTTTTGTTACAGCCAACACCTAGGCCATTCTTATCAAACCAATAAATATTGCCAGGTAACTCTCCGATAATATTTTCGTAATAATGGTCAATAAGCTCAAGAAATTCTGAGGTAGGGTCAATGTTTAGCTGTGCTTCCTCCAAAAAAAACCCATACTTAGTGAGAGTTCTTTTATTTTCTTTCACTCCACAATCTCCATTTTCTTCAAAAGTTATATTTTTAAATGTTGTTTCTCTAAGGGAACATGCTTTTCATCACCAGGCATGTATACTCCATTTTGATTCGCTTGTTTAAATATACCATTCGCTAATAATTTTTGTCCGCTTTCTTTAGTATCATCTGTATAATAAAATGCAATACCTGCTCTTTTCTCCGCATTTAGACTATCTCTGGCAGTATAGGCCACCAGTAAATCAAAATAAGTAATATAAAGCATGATTGGATATGTGTGAGATTTTTGACTGTACCGACTAAAGGTTTTTTGAATTTGCATTTCTGAATAAGGCTGTATGGAGCATACTTCATAATCTAACATATTATAGCTAGCCATGCCTAACATGCTTGCATTACCCACCTTAAATAATTCTTCTAACGTAGTAACGCTATTAGAACCACCTTTTATTATTTGTGTTGTTTTTACAAAATTGCACCACGTTGCTGCGTATTCTGGATGATAATTGTTATTCATTAATAAATCTAAACAACGCCGCACAATAACCTCTTGAGAATATTTTCCTTCTTTTAATCCTAATTTTTCTAAAACAATTGTACTGACGTTTTCTTCTCCGTTAATCGTGCCAAATAAATTCTCAAATGGACAGGTTATAGTGACTTTAATTTGATCCCCATTTCCAAAAATTTCGTTAATACGCCTACTACTTTCTTCTTTTCTAGATGAAATTACTAATAGAAAATCTTCTAATGCTTCTAAAGTTATTTTTTCTTCCAGATATAATCTCACTCCAAATAATATATAATCAACAGAAGGTAGATGGCAAATAACTTCATACTTCTCATCCCCTAATTTCTGCATCATTAAAGCAATTATTTTAAATACTGCAAATTGTCCTTCTTCATAAAAACTAGATTCAGTGCAAATAATAGATTCAATTTTTTGTTCCCCATCGAACCAAATATCATGTTTAATGATAGGAAACCTTGCACCATTTGAAGATTCTCCTTCTATGCCAGCTCCAAACATACAACATGAAATAACAAATTTCTTGATTCCATTTAACTTAACATTGTTGGCTTTTCCGCCTGAAATCCAAGGATACATTCTTAAACTTATCTTCTCTGATAACTTATCTTGTGAAGCATTGTTTATTGTAAAAGGTAAAAAAGGAATAGGGTCGTAACAATGGTTAGTAGAATGCCTGTAAATTATGTTTTTATTTTCATTTATGCCATCATCCTCATTTTTTTCCCCTACATACTCTTGGATAAGAGTTAAAATAAAAAAGAATTTTTTCTTTTTTCTATTCGACACATTCAGATGTAGTGGGACTTCCAAACTTTTTTCGATTCTGCGGGCAAGTGATTGATCTGAAAAAGATTGTAGTTTTTGAACTAATAATTTTGTTTGAGTAAGAATTTTATAGCCATTTTTAGTATATGGAAGATCGCATTCATTACCATACCAAAAATGTCCTAAACCGAAGCGAAAAGTATTTTTTGTAATAAGGCTCCCAAAGGGTATTCTGGCGTGTTTAAATCGTCTAGGAGGTTCACTAATAGCAATAATCCCTAGCATGTTAAAAAGAGTTACATTAATCGAAAAATATCTATCATGAATCCACATAGACTCATATTCGGTCTTCTCCTTCTCATTTTTAGAAGCATACCCCTCGTCTAACAACATGCTATCTACACTAGCTTCTCTACAAGGCAGAAATAACGGCGATGAAACCATCATATGCACATCCGGCGATGAGAAAGCCGAAGAATCAGAGGAATCAGAATAACTACCCAAGCTTCTTCTAGTTGATTTCATATTTTTATCTCTGTAAGTTTCCTTGTAAGCGCAAAATGATTTAATAAGCAACTTACAAATTAAAAAATAATTTCCTCCTTAAGAATTTCTTACACATCCTGCATAATGAATACTGATTATAATATATTAATTGCGTTATTGAGTACACTAGAATTAGCGAATATCTCACAAAAATAATCGGTTAATGCGCTAGGAGAGAATAAGTTTTAATTTCTTAAAATTTTTTATCAGCGACACTCTCAGTCATTATTTTTCACTTAATTTTGTAAGTTGAGATAAACACGGCGCGGAAACAAAGCAATCATGGGTGCTTTCGCAGGATTAAGCCAACGCAGCAGATGAATCAAATTATCTTGTGCCATTGCAACACAACCTGCGGTACCTTGAGAAGGAGTTTTCCAAACATGCATAAAAATACAAGAGCCTGCGCCTCTTTTATTATTTTTATTGTATTGAATCACAACACCCAACATATATTCAGGCAAAAAACGTAGCATATTTTCTCCGCGAGTTTTCGGGTTCCACTGCGGTACAGTCGCACTATCAACCAGTTGATTATAATAAGATGACGTTTCATCATCGACACAGATGCTCGATTTTTTTAAAGGGAAATAAGGCCAATTCGTTCGGGTGATTGCATGAAAATCAGATGCAGAGGCAAATCCAAAAGCATTGCCCAAAGAATAAATACCTGCAGGTGATCGTCCATCGCCTTCTTGTTTTAGCTTGTCAGACTGGTTTATCCATTCTTCGCCCCATGCCATACCCTTTTTTCCCACAGCAACAGGAATAGCATGGCCAACTTGATGCCAGGGTTGAGATATAGAAGCCCGCTCGTAATAAGTCAACACGCCTTGTGTCGCATCCCACTCTGGTATTAATACGAGTAATAATTGCCGGCTACTTTTTAATGCATCTTGGATCAAAGGTAATTCTGCAGCGAAACCTATTGAGAGTTTCAAAAAATAACTAATAAATAAAAATAGTATTATTTTTTTCTTGATAAAACTATCCCCTTCGCGCTTGAAAAAAATCACTGAGTATTTGTCCGCATTCTTTTCCAAGCGCGCCGCCTTCATATAAAACTTTATGATTGAGTTTTTGAGTTGTGCCAATATCAAACGCACTAACAATAGCGCCTGCTTTCGGGTCAAGTGCGCCATACACCACACGTTTCACACGCGCATGAACAATAGCGCCTACGCACATCATACAAGGCTCCAATGTGACGTACAATGTAGAATTGATTAAACGATAATTATTAAGATGACGCGCTCCTTGCCTCAGCGCGATAATTTCTGCATGTGCAGTAGGATCGCATAAACGAATAGGGCAATTTGATCCCTCTCCAATAATAGAATTGTCAGAGATAAGGACAGCCCCCACAGGCACTTCTTGCTGTGTGACAGCAAACTCAGCTAACTGCAGCGCATGACGCATCCACTGGATGTCCTGCTCAGAAATCATTATTCCCACTCAATGGTAGCTGGCGGCTTGCTGGAAAGATCATACACCACACGAGAAATACCAGGCACTTCGTTGGTTATTCTACTTGAGACTTTTTCTAAAAATTCCGCAGGTAACCGAGTGCAATGTGCTGTCATGAAATCAACGCTTTCAACCACACGGATCGCAACTACATGATCATAATGCCGCGCATCCCCCAACACACCGACCGATTTTATCGGCAGGAAGACAACAAATGCCTGAGTGACTTTATAATACAATTCATTTTTATGTAACTCTTCAATCAAGATAGCATCTGCACGACGCAGTGTATCCGCATACTCTTTTTTAACCTCACCTAAAATTCGAACAGCCAAACCAGGCCCTGGAAAAGGATGACGATACACTAAATCATAAGGCAGCCCTAATTCAATCCCCATCTTAATCACTTCATCTTTAAATAACTCACGCAATGGCTCTAGTAATTTTAAATGCATTTTTTCAGGTAACCCACCTACATTATGGTGCGATTTAATCGTATGGGTTTTACCGCCAACATTTGTACCTGCAGATTCGATAACATCGGGGTAGATAGTGCCCTGGGCTAACCATTTTGCGTTTTTAAATTTATTAGCTTCTTCTTCAAAAATAGTCACAAATAACTTCCCAACTATTTTACGTTTTGCTTCAGGATCTGTAACACCTGCCAACGCCGCAAAAAATCGATCTGCTGCATTCACAGTAATTAAATGAATCCCTATATGATTTGCAAATAAGGCTTGTACTTCTTGGGCTTCATTTAAACGCAGCAATCCCGTATCGACAAAAACACACACTAATTGTTCGCCAATCGCTCGATGCAATAAAGCAGCGACAACGGATGAATCAACACCGCCTGATAAACCAAGAATTACGAAATCTTGGCCTGCTTGATCTTTCATTTTTTGGATAGATTCTTCCAGAATGGTTTGAGTCGTCCAAACTCTTTTACATTCGCAAATGTCCAAAACAAATCGCTCTAAAATTCGTAATCCCTGGCGTGTATGAGAAACTTCAGGATGAAATTGCAAGCCATAAAAATGTCGTGTGTCATCTGCTATACCGATTATTTCACAGCTATCAGAACTCGCAATAATAGAAAATTGAGGCGGTAATACAGAAACATGATCACCATGACTCATCCAGACATCTAATAAAGAGGTCATGTCTTGCGCCATGTGGTCTTCAATACCATTTAACAAACGTGATTTATTTTTTATTTGAACTTTTGCATAACCAAATTCACGGTGAGTACCTTGTGTGACCTGCCCTCCTAACTGCACTGCCATGGTTTGCAATCCATAGCAAATGCCTAACACGGGGCAACCCAATTTAAACACTATTTCAGGCGCGCGTATAGTATCATTTTCTATCACACTCTCAGGCCCACCCGATAAAATAATTCCATTCGGTCGAAAAGCCTGAATTTTTTCATCTGTCATTAAATAAGGATGAATTTCACAATACACACCAATATCGCGAATACGGCGACCAATCAATTGAGTATATTGCGAACCAAAATCAAGAATTAAAATACGTTGTTCATGGATATTAGTAACTGTCATCTATAAAGCCTCACCTATCTGATAATTCGGAGCTTCTTTCGTAATTTGTACATCGTGTACATGACTTTCGCGCACACCTGAACTCGTCACGCGTACAAACTCGGGTTTTGTTCGCAGGCTTTGAATATCGGGGCAACCTGTGTACCCCATCCCTGAACGTAAGCCACCCATCAATTGACTAATAATCGTTGTAACACTGCCTTTATAAGGAACTCGTCCTTCTATGCCTTCAGGAACTAATTTATCTAATGATGTCATTCCATCTTGGAAATAACGATCACTTGAACCATTTCGTTGCGCCATGGCTGCAAGAGAGCCCATTCCTCGATAGGCTTTATAAGAACGTCCATGATACAGTTCTACTTCACCCGGTGATTCTTCTGTTCCTGCAAATAAACTGCCAATCATGACAGCCGTTGCACCCGCAGCAATCGCTTTGCAAATATCGCCTGAGTAGCGTATGCCACCGTCAGCAATGACTGCAATGGCTGTATCTTTCAATGCTGCGCTCACATTAGAAATAGCCGTAATTTGTGGCACTCCCACACCCGTAACAATACGCGTTGTACAAATGGAGCCTGGGCCAATACCCACTTTGACAGCATCAACACCTGCATCTGCTAAAGCGAGCGCTGCATCAGCAGTTGCAATATTCCCTGCAATCACAGGAATAGCTGCATAGTGCTTTTTAATCCAACGAACACGCTCAATCACACCTTTTGAATGACCGTGTGCCGTATCAACCACTAAAATATCAACACCCGCCTCGACCAATGCTGCAATACGTTCATCGGCCTCCGGGCCAACACCTACTGCTGCTCCCACACGCAATTGACCGGATTGATCTTTACAGGCAAACGGTTGTTCTTGCTCTTTTAGGATATCTTTGACAGTACACATACCACGCAATTGAAAATGATCATTGATAACCAGCACTTTTTCAATACGATGTTTATGCAGAAGATGACGTACAGTTTCACGATCTGTACCTTCCTTGACAGTGACTAAGCGTTCTTTAGTAGTCATAATTTGCGACACCGGCTGATCGAGATTAGTTTCAAATCGTAAATCTCGGCTGGTGACTATGCCAACCAATAGCTGATTTTCCTCCACCACAGGCAAAGCATGGAAATTAAAAGCTTTAATAATATTTAATACTTCACGCACAGTCGTATTTGGAGAAATAGTAATCGGGTCTTTCACAACACCGCTTTCAAATTTTTTGACTTTGCGCACCTCAGCCGCTTGCTGCTCAATAGTCATATTTTTATGCAGAATACCCATACCTCCGACCTGGGCAATACCTATTGCCAATCGCGCTTCTGTCACTGTATCCATGGCAGCAGAGATCAATGGGATATTCAGAGTAATGTTCTGCGTTAATTTTGTTTTTAAATCAACCTCTTTCGGTAATACTTGAGACTCAGCAGGTAATAATAATACATCATCAAATGTTAATGCTTCTTGAACCATACGCAGCATGGTTAATTCCTCTACTAACTAGTTAAAATTAACATCGCATTATACAGGGTATTGGCTCATATAAATATAGCCGTTGTAGCTGTCGTTTATAGATGAGAAGAAGGAGAATGAGGATGTTTTTTAATCCACTCAAGAAGCGCATGTCCCATTTTAGTTTGCCATCCACGTCCCTTAGATTTGAAATAATCAACAACCTGTCGAGGTAATCTTATGTTTAAAGCCACTTTGGTTGGTTTTTTTTGTATCCCGCGCCGTTGGGGAGCTGGCATAGACTGTGTCTTTAAAAATGAACGAAGCATCTTTAAAATCTAACCCGCGATCTTCTAATGTTTGTTTTCTTTTTTTAGAGCCATAAGTAATTTTTATTTTTATTGTCTCCACAATTTGATAAAAAGTCAACGATATAACTTGGTTTTGGTGAAGCAGAATTTGGAGTTGCAATTATGGTGGGGATATTAAGAGAACAATGCTAGCATACGTTTATGATAGTACAATATCAAATTTTTTAAGTAGGCAATTCTATGAATACCATTGATATTAGCCACACCCAAGAAGTTTATACAGTTAGCCGTTTAAACCGCGATGTGCGTTTATTATTAGAAGAAAATTTTTTTACTCTTTGGGTTGAAGGGGAAATATCGAATTTTGCAGCACCCCATTCAGGACATTGGTATTTCTCATTGAAAGACGCCACAGCGCAAGTGCGTTGCGCCATGTTTAGGCCCCAGAATTCTCGTCTAAATTTTACACCGCAGAATGGTATGCATATGCTTGCTAAAGCACGCGTAAGTTTATACGAAGGCCGAGGTGAGTTTCAGTTATTAATAGAACATATGGAAGAAGCAGGCATTGGCCAATTACAAAAAGAATTTGAATTATTAAAAAAACGTTTACTGCAAGCAGGATTATTTGAGGCTGCACATAAAAAACCATTACCGGCTTTCCCTAAAACGATCGGTGTTATTACTTCTGCAACAGGCGCTGCAATCCGTGATATTTTGCATGTTCTGAAACGGCGGTTTTCAGCAGCCTCTATTATTATTTACCCCACACCTGTACAAGGTGAATTAGCAGCACCACAGATTGTGCATGCTATTCAAACAGCCAACCAACGCCAAGAAGTCGATGTGCTAATTCTCGCCCGCGGGGGTGGTTCGCTTGAGGATTTATGGTCATTCAATGAAGAAAAAGTTGCCTATGCAATTTATGCAAGCGAATTACCTATTATTACAGGGGTAGGTCATGAAATTGATTTCACGATTGCAGATTTTGTAGCAGATGTGCGTGCCCCTACGCCTTCTGCAGCGGCTGAATTAATCACGCCTGATACAAATGAATTATTATCATCTATCACACAAACACAAAAACATCTTTCGCGTTTAATGACGCAAAGGTTCCAACAATTTCAACAACAGCTTGACTGGTGTTCTGCTCAACTACAACAACGGCATCCCCAGCATCGTATTCAAACCTTGCAACAACAATTATTATTTCAATTACAAGGATTACAAAATAAAATAACAAACACCCTACTATTAAGGCAACAATCACTGTCCAATGCTGCCGCTAAATTAGATGCGCTGAGCCCGCTTGCAACTTTAAAACGCGGTTTTTCTATCGCAACGCTCAAAGACAAAAGCATAGTACATTCCGTTAAGCAAGTCACCCAAGGGGATAAACTTAATCTCCAAGTCGTGGATGGAAACATTGCTTGTACTGTGACATAAATTAAATCAGCGAAAACTCTTGAAGCTCTGGCAATTCTTCCAGCGCGCTTGTTTGTCTTAATTTATTTTCTTCGAGAGAATCCACTGAATCTAATAAGGCAATTAAATCCTGTAGCCGTTTAGTGTAATTTATTTTTTCCATTTTCAAAGCAGTGTTCTCTTGTTTTAATTGATTTGCTTCCGCACGTAATTCTGCAAGTGTTGCAAGCAAAGCCATAATTTTTTCTTCTAGCTTCTGTAAAGAATGATCTGTCATAAAATATCCTTTTAAAGAGTGAACTATCCATAAAAAATAATACGGAACCCTATTATTTTTCACAAGGGATTATTTAGACAGAAAGAGAATAAATATAGCGCCAAACTGCCTGGCTGGAGTGCTTTTCTTTTTTCTTTAACTGGACTTGGAATTATCATAGCAGGCGCGATGGCGCACAGTTACTATAAACACGGCACGTATGATTTTTTTTCTAGCGATCAAAAAATTGCTGCTAAAAAAGCACAAGCCGCGGAAAAAGCAAAAAATGTTTTTGATTCAATACATGCGCATAAATCAAGAGCAGAACAATTTCCTACCTTCAAACGCAGTAAATGATCAATACGTTTGAACATTTAGGTTGGAATAAAAGCAATAGGCGCATCATTCATATCTCTCTTTAAAACCCTCTGAAAAATAATCTGTATAAAATCAGGCGGTATTTCGATAACTCTATAATGCTTCAATCTATTTTTCAGAAAAGGTAAATATATTTTTCGAGTAATAAAAATAGTGTCTTTAGGCAAATTTTTTAAAACTGGCCAAGCTTTCAGTAATGTGCCTTTTGTTTGGTTTTCCCTATCGCCTATGACACTATTATTTTTTATATCAGGTGGCAAATGCAAATAAAAAGGTATTTTACTTTCCGCATCTAATAAAACAAATTTCCATACTGTCCATGGTTTAATTTTTACGGCTTCTGTTTTTAGAGCCATCGTAAAATGCTTAACACTGTTTTTTGAATAGTACAGGGGTTGAAGCACTCCAAAATTTAAAAAAAATAAAATAAAAGAAATAATAGCAATGCGCCCTGCCCATTGAGATCGCTTAATAGCAGCAGGACCTGACAAAATCCAATCGGCTGTTAATAAAATAGCAAAAGGCAGGATAGGTAATACATAATAACTACGGCGTGATCCACTGAATGTGAAAAATAAAAATAATAATGCTGTTGAATAAATTATCCATTTGGAATTTTTTGATAACACATTCCAACGTACTTTAAGAGAAATTAAAGCGGGGATGAAGAAAAAAGTCCAAGGTAATAAGTAAATAGGCAAATATAAAAAATATGTGTAAATCGGGTCTTTGTGATCAAACGGATGAAAATACCGCATAATATTTTCCCGATATACTTCATATAAACCATTTTCTCTATAATCCTGGGCGCTAAAATGGGTTGACGCCCAAAAAGGTAAAACATAAATAACCAATGCGGGTATTATTCCTATCAATACACGCAGATTGACATGTTTTTTCCAGGTATGCTGGACTACCATGTCAGGAAAAATCGCCAAAATCGCAACCATTGGCCCCACTAATCCTTTACATAAAGCAGTCAATGCAAGAATTAAAAAGAAAACAATATAATTAAATAGATTCGTTTCATGTTTCTTGGAAAAATACCATGCAACAGCAAAAAGCGAACCCGCCATGTTAAGCATATCTGCACTGCTCGTGCGCGCCCAAAAAATAAAATAAAATGTCGTAAGTAACATCCAGCCTGCCAACAAACCCAGTCTTTTATCTTTTAAGCGGGTACCTAAATAATACATTGACCCAATGGCAAGCAACCCTGCCAAAGCTGAAGGAATACGAATTGCCCATGTATTTAGATCACCAATGATTATCGCAACTCCTGCGATCAACCAATAAGACAGTAATGGTTTATCATAGTAATCATTGCCATCTAATCGCGGGTGCAAAAAATCATGGGAATAAAACATGCCATACACAATGTCGCTCCAGCGATGTTCTTGTGTCCAAATCTCATGACTGCCTAATAGCGTGAATAACAAAATAACAGCCGCGCAGGGTAAATAGCTCCATTTAGCTTGTTTGCCCCAGAGTCTATCTGCCCAGGATATTGAATACATGATTTTTCCCTTTTGAAAATAATTGCCCGAAGTATAGCGGCCTTGCACAAAAAAACATAGAAAATAGAGCTAATAATGCTACAATCACTTCCTTATTAGAGAGGAAGAAACTATGTTCACAGGCAGTATGGTCGCACTAGTTACCCCTATGCAGAAAGACGGGGCTATTGATCAGCACTCACTGCATGATTTAATCGAATGGCATATTGCGTCTGGTACAGATGCGTTGGTTGTCGCAGGTAGCACAGGCGAATCCACCACGCTCACGCGTGATGAAAAGTACGATCTTATTGCGAATGTTGTTAAACAAGTTGCAAAACGCATCCCAGTCATTGCAGGCACAGGTACGGCTTCTACTCAACAGACGATAGAACTCACGCGCGATGCAAAAAAAGCAGGCGCAGATGCAGCGCTGATTGTCACTCCGTATGTTATTAGACCTTCCCAAAACGGCCTCTATGAACACTATAAAGCGATTACTGAAGCAGTGACTTTACCCATTATTTTATATAATGTTCCCACACGCACAGCAAGTGATCTTTTACCCGAAACTGTCCAGAAGTTATCTAAAATTCAAACTATTATTGGCATCAAAGAAGCCACAGGTAACTTAGATCGCGCCATGCATATTGCACAACTTTGCGGCAAAGATTTCCCTATTTATAGCGGAGATGACCCTACCGCGCTTGATTTAATGTTACAGGGTGCAAAAGGCGTAATTTCCGTGACAGCAAATGTTGCACCGCGTAAAATGCATGAGTTTTGCAAAGTGGCCTTGGCGGGCAATAAAGCACTGGCAGAAAAGCTGCATACGGAATTAATGCCACTGCATAAAAAATTATTCCTGGAAACAAATCCAGTGCCGACTAAATGGGCATTGCATGAAATGGGGCTTATTCCTCCAGGAATTCGGTTGCCATTGCTGCCATTAGATTCACAATACCATGCAGAATTGCGAGAAGCGCTTTTTGAAACAGGCGTACTCCATGGAAAAACAATAATGTAAATAAAAAGGTTGCCTATGCGTTCTTTAAAACTATTTTTTCTTATGTTGTCTCTGTTCACACTGACGGCTTGCTCTTTTCACAGCAATCACAATGTTATTCAAAATCGGGATACGGATTATTTAAAAGCTAAAAGCGTACCGCCTTTAAAAATACCCCCAGGAATTTCTTCCTCTACAATCACTGCACACTATCCTGTCTCGGAGAGAGAATACCCAAACAGCACCATCCCCGTTGATCTTACACCACCCGAATTGAATACGATGGGTCAATAGGGCTATAATCGCCAAGCTTTACAGGAGGGGTACCGAAGCGGTCATAACGGCACCGACTCGAAATCGGATGAGGGGCTAACGCTCCTACGTGGGTTCGAATCCCACCTCCTCCGCAAATTAGCATTAGAGATTAAAACAATATGAAAGGAAAATTTAGCCATTTTTGAAGAATACACTATCAAAAATATTCGACTATGAAAGGCAAAATTATGAAATTTCCCCTACAATTGATTTTTTTAATACATATTTAGTATTCAGAGGCCATCACATGCATACTGTAATCACCCAGCAGGAATCCGATTGAAAAAGATGCTAAAACGATTTTAAAATCACATTATCAATACTTAATTCGATCATTTTGGATTGGAATTTTGTATACTGTTGTGTCCCTTGTATTATGTCCATTCGTAATCGGTATAGCCTTATTAGTTTTGAGTGGCATTTGGTGGATTATTCGTATGGCTAGAGGCTTAAGATCTCTACTATACAATGAAGCAATTATTAATC
>JAJONP010000206.1 GCA_021323555.1 Gammaproteobacteria bacterium
ATATTTCCACAATTGGACAGGCAATCGTATTACGTGCCGTGATTGGTTTCAACTGAGTTTAAAAGAAGGTTTAACTATTTTCCGTGACCAAAATTTTACAGCAGATACGACATCTCCTACAGTTGCGCGCATTAATGATGTTGTGGCGTTACGTAATAATCAATTTTCAGAAGATGCAGGCCCTTTGGCGCATTCCGTGCGTCCTGAATCTTATGTTGAGATTAATAATTTTTATACGTCTACTGTTTATAACAAAGGCGCTGAAGTCATTCGCATGCAACAGGCTATTTTAGGAGGGGCTTTATTTCGCAAAGGCATGGATCTCTATTTCACACGACATGATGGACAAGCCGTGACGATAGAAGATTTTGTTAAAGCCATGGAAGATGCATCGGGTATTGATTTAAAACAATTTAGGCTTTGGTATAGCCAAGCAGGTACACCTGTTTTGGATATCATAGATTCTTATGATGCCATAAAAAAAATGTATACATTAAAGATAAAACAATCTTGTCCTGCCACACCTCATCAATCGGTAAAAAAACCTTTTCACATTCCTGTTAAAATGGGTTTATTAAATATTTCTGGTGAAGAAATATTACAGGATTTTCTGCATATCACATTACCTGAACAAGAATTTAAATTTAATAATATAGAAACTAAACCTATTCCTTCTTTACTACGTGGATTTTCTGCACCTGTTAAAATAAATTATGCTTATGCGGATTCTGATTTGCAGATTTTATTTAAACATGACACAGATCTTTTTAATCGTTGGGAAGCAGGTCAACGATATGCTGTGAAATTAATGTTAAATCTTATCGAGGATTTTCGTGCAGGTATATCTTTAAAATTACCTGCGGATTATATTGGTATTTTTCAATTTTTATTAGAAACAATGCAAGAAAGCGATAAATGGCTTCTGTCAGAAATGTTAACTTTACCTTCAGAAAAATATCTTGCGGAACAAATGCGTGTCATTGATACGGATGCTATTCATTTTGTGCGTGAGTTTGTATTGAGAGAGCTTGCCCAGTCATTACAAAGTATTTTTCTAGATGTATATAAAAAGAACCATACAACAGAACCCACCATTCAATTTGATATTCATCAAGCAGGCCGAAGACAATTAAAAAATCTTTGTTTGAGCTATCTAACTACACTGAGTGATAATGAAAACTATATTGCATTAGCATTGCGTCAATTTGAAGATGCGCTTACGTCTAATATGACAGACACGATGGCGGCGTTGCGTTGTTTAGGTAATAGAGTTGATCCAATACGTGAAAGAGTATTGGCAAGGTTTTATCAACAATGGCAAGACGATGCATTAGTGATAGATAAGTGGTTTGCCTTGCAAGCCAGTGCGACATCGCCAGATACATTATCCCGAGTAAAACAATTATTCACACATCCTGCCTTTGATATTAAAAATCCTAATAAAGTCTATGCATTGATTGGTGCGTTTGGCCATCGTAATCCAGTACGTTTTCATGCTGAGACGGGTGAGGGGTATCAATTTTTAACGGAGTGTGTTCTGCAATTAGATCTTTTAAATCCACAGGTGGCGGCACGTATGGTAACGCCATTGAGCGAATGGCAGAAGCATAATGAAAAACGAAAATACTTGATGCGTGAGCAATTAGAGATTATTTTACGGCACAAAAATATTTCGCGTGATGTGAGTGAGTTAGTAAGCAAAAGTTTAGTATAGGAAAATAATATGACAATACAGACAAAAAATACACGCACTGAGTTTGATAGCATGGGTTCCATTGAAGTACCTGCAGATGCTTATTGGGGAGCGCAGACACAACGTTCATTACATCATTTTGCAATCGGCGAAAATAAAATGCCCAAAGAACTCATTAAGGCATTTGGTTTTTTAAAAAAAGCGGCTGCAATGACTAATCATGTATTAGGGCTACTGCCAGAAAATAAAATGAATTTAATCGCCACAGTCGCAGATGAAATAATTGCAAATAAATTACAAGATCAATTTCCCTTGAGTGTTTGGCAGACAGGGAGCGGTACGCAAACCAATATGAATGTTAATGAAGTGATTGCAAACCGTGCGGCTGAAATAGCTGGCCATCCACGTGGGAGTAAAGAAGCTATTCATCCGAATGATGATGTGAACCGTTCTCAATCATCCAATGATACGTTTCCAACGGCGATGCATATTGCAGCAGTACAAGAAATAGTGGGTCGTTTGGTTCCAGCCATCAAAGAATTACGTGATGCGCTTGCAAAAAAACAACAACTATTTTCAGAGGTTGTTAAGATAGGCCGAACACATTTGCAAGATGCCGTGCCATTGACATTAGGGCAAGAATTTTCGGGTTATGTAGCACAATTAGATGCAGCCTTAACAAATATTGAAAGCACATTACCAGGATTATATGAATTAGCCCTAGGCGGTACAGCCGTTGGTACAGGGCTTAATGCTCATCCAAAATTTGCCAAACTTGTCGCTGAAAATCTTGCCAAACTAACGGGGCTCCCATTTGTGACAGCACCGAATAAATTCGCCGCATTAGCCGCGCATGATGCCATTGTCTTTGCGAGTGGTGCATTGAAAACACTTGGCTGTGCTTTAATGAAAATCGCGAATGATATTCGTTGGTTAGGTTCAGGTCCGCGCTGTGGATTGGGCGAACTTATTTTACCTGCAAATGAGCCAGGGTCTTCGATTATGCCAGGGAAAGTAAATCCAACACAGTGTGAAGCATTGACCATGGTGTGTGTGCAAGTGATGGGTAATGATGCAGCTATTACTTTTGCAGGCTCGCAAGGAAACTTTGAATTGAATGTCTTTAAGCCGCTTATGATTCATAATCTATCTCATTCGATTAATTTATTAGCTGATGCGATGCGTATGTTCACTGCTTTCTGTATCCAAGATTTAGTCGCAGACGAGAAAAGAATTAGCGAATCAGTACAAAATTCATTGATGTTAGTGACTGCGTTAGCCCCCAAGATCGGCTATGACAAATCTGCAGAAATCGCTCATAAAGCATGGCATGATGGAACGAGTTTATTAGAGGCATGTTTGTCACTGGGTTATTTATCAGAAAAAGAATTCAGAGAATTAGTTCGACCTGAAAAGATGACTGGCGCTGTGTAAGGCTTTAGGGTGATAGGTCAGCAATTTGACCCCCGCTTTGTGGGTTTGAACGACCGAAATTAACTTTTCTATTTATCCTAAATAGGGAGAAGTTAATTGAAAGCTGCTTAAGATCGTCCCTTCTCCCCTCGCAAAAAATGCTTCGGGAGAAGGGACGTACTAAGCTGTGCTTACTGAAGAGTGTAAGGTAAATTGTAAGTGTTCACGCTTTAATAGGCAAAGTCCGTATTTGGCCAATCTCGTGCGAAAATTTTATAAAAATTTTGCGTAAAGTCAAAAGCCCCGTGAACGGTAAATTAGAAGCGCTTTTTGCGGTCGTAATCTACCAAATCAAATTTCCTGTCACGATAAATCTTAGCTATTTACGCCAAGAAAACCCAGTATGATTGCGCTCACAGCAAGCTTTACTCCATCACGAATATCATCATCATCGTTATCATCATCAAACCACGAGCTTGTATTTGTTGCAGCATATAAGTGTGTAGCTGGCGGTGTTGAATTTGGCCTTGCTTTCAGGGTAGCGAGTCGATTACGGATATTGCCATCTGTCATCTTAAAAATCTTTTCTTCCCCTTCACTATTTCTACTAAAAATCATTGCGTCATGGAATCCTGTTTTCCCACATATTTCCTGATTTTTTCCATCGACTATGATTTTATAAAAAGACACAGCGCTGTATTTTGGGTTATTTGATATATTATTGAGTGTTGATTCCAAATTATCTCCGGTTTTATAGGCTGCAATAACAGTATTGTTATCATTAAATTTAGCGCAATCGCCAGGGTTATCAGGATTCAACGTTGTCACTGTAGCATAAGACAGTACTGGAACAAATGTAATTGCCACGAGTGAACAGACTAATTTTGTTAATTGATTTTTCATAACTACCTCAAATATTAAAAAATGATTTAAAAAATGTGAAATG
>JAJONP010000207.1 GCA_021323555.1 Gammaproteobacteria bacterium
CACAGAGAAGCGAGTTGCCTCCTGATATTAATGAAAAGCTGATTGTTGAGCTTTATTCCAAATAATTAATTGGGACTTATGAGGTTCTCATGCAAAATAGGCCATATGAATTTTTGACCCCGCGCGAGATTGCTGTTGAAACATTAACACCGTTTCATGCAAAGGTGACATTGGAACCATTAGAGTCTGGTTTTGGACATACATTGGGAACAACAATACGAAGAATTTTACTTTCTTCCATGCCAGGAGCAGCCATTGTAGAAGTGAAAATTGAAGGCTTGTTGCACGAATACGGTACTATACCAGGCGTGCTTCAAGATGCGTTTGAAATTCTTTTAAATCTTAAGAATGTTGCCATTAAATTATTGGGCCGTGAAGAAGTAACCTTAAGGCTATATAAAAAGGGTGCCGGTCCAGTTTTAGCAGGTGATATTGAACCAGAACATGATGTTCAAATTGTTAATCCAGAGTACGTCATTGCAGACTTGAATGAAACAGGCGAACTCAACATGACCTTGAAGGTCCAGTTAGGGCGTGGCTATCAAACAGCTTCAACAAGAAGTCAGATGGTAGAAGATGCTAAAGTGGGTATTGGAGTATTGCATTTAGATGCAAGCTTCAGCCCTGTGCGTCGAGTTTCCTATTCGGTTGAAAATGCGCGTGTTGAGCAGCGTACTAACTTAGATAAGTTAGTGATTGATCTTGAAACGAATGGCACTTTAGATCCAGAAGAAGCTATCCGTCGTACAGCAACGATTTTACAACAGCAATTAGCACCTTTTGTTGATTTAAAATCATCCTCGTCCATGAAGGAAGTGAGTGATCAGCAAACGATTAATCCACTTTTTATGCGCCCAGTGGATGATCTTGAATTGACAGTGCGTTCAGCAAATTGTTTGAAGGCAGAAGGTGTTGTATATATTGGTCATTTAATACAGCGTACAGAAACAGATCTATTAAAGACACCTAATTTAGGTAAAAAGTCACTGACAGAAATTAAAAATGTTTTACAGCTACATGGCCTAGCCCTTGGTACACGGTTAGAAAATTGGCAGGCAACTCCTCATAAAGATAAAGAGTAGGAAGGTTTCTTATGCGTCATCGACATAGCGGTAGATATTTTGGTCGTAATAGCAGCCATCGTAAAGCGATGTTTAAAAATATGATGGCTTCATTATTAAAACACGAGCAAATTACAACAACACTGGCCAAGGCCAAAGAATTAAGAGGTTACATCGAACCGATGATTACTTTAGCTAAATCAGACAGTGTACATCATCGGCGTATTGCATTTGCTCGCTTACGTGATAGAGAAATGGTGACTAAATTATTCAATGATATTGCTCCCCATTTTAAAACACGTCCAGGCGGTTATCTGCGAGTATTAAAATGTGGTTTTCGCAAAGGCGATACCGCGCCCATGGCGATTGTTGAACTCGTAGGCCGTGAAAAAAGATCAGAGACGATTTCCTAAAAAAGAGTACTTATTTATTACTCCGTAATTATTCTAGGCCATTTAAGTAAGCGCTGCTTAGGATTGTTCCCTCTCTCGGAGAGTTTTTTACGAAAGGAGAGGGTTAGGGCTGAGATATCGACGCATCAATTCAAGACCATTCATTTCCTTTTGTCATTCCCGCGAAGGCGGGAGTCCATTTTGCCATATAGCTAAACTGAGTTTAGTTTAGTAAAATAATTTCCAGTGACTAAAGTAAGTTTAGTTGTACGTCAGAATAGGTTCTCGCCTTCGCGGGAATGGCACAGTTAAATGAACGCTCTTGTAAAAACACTCCCCGCAAGGAGACGATCTTAAGCAGCGCTTTGAAGTTAAAAGAGAAAATTCTATGCGTCAAAATTTAGATGGCTTTTATTTAATTCAAGCGCTCGAGCTTGCCAAACTTCGACGTGGCTTTTGTGCACCTAACCCTGCTGTAGGCGCAGTCATTACTTTGGAGGATAAAGTCCTTGCTACCGGGTATCACTTTGCCGCAGGATCGCTACATGCTGAAATAGATGCCTTACAAAAACTCAATAGCAAAGCTATTGGCGCAACGATCTATGTCACGCTTGAGCCCTGTTGCCATTGGGGTAAAACACCACCGTGTACAGACGCGCTGATTCACGCAGGCATAAAACGTGTTGTCTATGGCTATCGTGACCCAAACCCCAGTGTGGGTGATAAAAGTGCGGTATTATTACAGGCCAAAGGAATTTCGTGTGAGCATATTGCATTACCAGAAATAGATGAGTTTTATGAAAGTTACCAGTATTGGCATCATAAGAAAATGCCTTTCGTTACAGCAAAAATTGCATTAAGTTTAGATGGGAAGATTGCAGGAAAATTAGGAAAGCGAATACAAATCACAGGACAGGCGCTACAAAAATTTACGCATGCTGCTCGTAAAACCACAGATGCTATTTTGACAACCGTCAAAACGATTATGTGTGATGATCCAAAGCTTAATGCACGAGAGACTAACGAAACTATCGCAAAGCCCCTCTATATTTTAGATAGCAAACTCCAGTTGTCACCCTTAATGACCGTGTTTAAAACAGCGCAATCACTTACAGTTTTTTATGCAGAAGATACCCAAAACCAGCTTCAAAAATTAACGGATTTAGGCGTACGTTGCATTCAGTTAAATAAAAGCATACAAGGAGTGGATTTGCATCAAGTCATCAAAGCCATAGGTCAAGAAGGTATCCATGATTTATGGGTAGAGGCAGGAGGCAAATGTTTTTCAGCCTTGGTCATGGAAAAATTAGTACAACGCGCTTTAATTTACATAGCTCCTCGTTGGATAGGAGAGGGGCAAGCTGCATTTGCTGATCATTTTTCGCTTGATTTAGCCGGGTGCAAAATTCATTGGCAACAAGTCGGAAATGATGCTTTATGCGATATTCATTGGTAGTATAGTAGTATATTTAAAAATCGTAGGGATTAATAATCATGACAGCGAGCAGTCTACAAATAGAAAAAGAACCTTGTTTCCAATTTAAAGCAAATTTTTTACCTTGTACCTTATTGCAAATCATGCGATATGATTGGGAAGCATTTTCGCGACAATTAGAGATGACTATTCAACGCGCGCCTCAGTTTTTCATGGATTTACCTGTGGTAATTGACTTAGATAAAGTTAGAATAGCGGGCATTTTAGATTTTATAAAATTAAAAGAAATTTTATTAGCCAATAAAATTACTGCGATTGGGGTACGTGGAGGCAGTCCAGAGCAGCGTACCGCCGCTATGATGAGTGGTCTGCCTTTATTAGCAGCCACGAGTAAAAGCAGTCCTGCTGATGAGACAGTTGTCACACAGACACAAAAGAAAAAAGAAGAGCCCGTCATACGGCAAACAAAATTAGTGACTACCCCTAT
>JAJONP010000051.1 GCA_021323555.1 Gammaproteobacteria bacterium
TGTCATTGAAAATGGAAATCTAAAAATTAAAACGAATTACGCAGGTGGAACGTTAGGGGGAATTTCTACAGGCGAAGATATTTATTTTAGAGTGGCATTTAAACCCGTTTCTACGATCAGTAAAAGCCAGCTAACTGTTAATCTGGAACATCATCCTGTCGAACTTGAAGCAACTGGTAGGCATGATCCGTGTGTATTACCCCGAGCTGTGCCTATTGTTGACGCGATGTCAGCCGTAGTCATCATGGATCATTTTTTAAGACAGAACGCAAATAATAAAAAGACATAAACAAATCTAATCTTTTGAAAATTAATAGTAAAATCAATAACTCTTTGTCTTCCTGCAAAACCTAAAATTCTTCCTATACTGAAGTTATATCTATATAGGGATATAGCTTATGGGACCCAGAATAAAAGCGACATCTGAAACTCTAGTACCTGCCTTGCAAAGCGCGCAAAATCAATTAGGCGATCTTATTGATTATTATTTATCTGATTATGCCAAGAATCTGGTGTGGGAGCGCGATCTTGACTATCTGGAAATCACGGAACCTGATGTTGTCACACGTGTTGGATTGTGGGCAGTCAAGCAGCAAATAGAAGGTGGGCGCGCGTTGATTCCAGATGAGATTCTCGAGTCATTAAAAAATAATGCCTATATTAAAATAGGTAGTCATTTATTTTATGTGGAAAAAACAAGAAACAAAATTACTGAAATAGCTATCCCGCCAGAAAAGCTATCACAATTTAAGAAGCTTAAAATGAGCAAAGAGGAGTTAGATTTAGAGCAACAAATTCGAGACATCACTGGTCATACACCCAAAGGAGATGTTGTAAGTGGTATCAAAGATACTGATCCCTTACAAATACAATTTAGTAAACATGCGATGTTGGCTTTACAAGAAGCAGAAGACTTAGTTCAAAATCTCGGTGAATTAGCCGCTGGAATGGCACACTATATAAATAAAGATTCATCTGATAAAAAAAAGGAAAAAATATCTCAAGATGAACCTGATGAAAAAAAAGAAGAAATATCTCAAGATGGACCTGATGAAAAAAAGGAAGAAATATCTCAAGATGAAATAGAGGCTTTCATTGATATCTTATTAAATTCAAGCGCTATAATGGATCCTGTTAATTTGGCTTTGCAAAAAGCGCAACAACCTAGTACTGGTCCCGATGATAACCCCGCTGGCCTGCTAGAAGAAGCTCGTAAATTTGCCATAGACAGGGCATCTAAAATTCCTGGCTTACAAAAAATATTTAATGCGACAAAACCCCTACATTACAGTTTAATTATGCAATATCTCATGCCAGCTGCTGTGGCATCTGTGGCACCTGCGGCGGCAGCACCTATTGCAACGTACTACGGTATTGTCAATGCGCTTTGGTATTCTGGAGTGGCTCTTAAAGGTGCGCGCCAATACCAAACCGCTAGAGATTTCATCATAGCAAAAAGAGATGGGGTCCTACGCCCTTGGCAAAAACTGTCTGCTCATTGCGAAGCTATGATAAAAATAGCAAGACAGGCCAACCTGCCAGATGCCGCCATTGAGGAGTTAGAAGTTTTACGTGCAAATATGGCAAAGTTACAAGGCACTGCATTATTCAATCCAACCCAGTCTCCAGAATTATTTAGTACTAAACTTATGGAGTTTAGTCAAACTCTCGCTGAGATAA
The DNA here is from genome assembly GCA_021323555.1 of Gammaproteobacteria bacterium. Next base: position 1,681 of record JAJONP010000051.1, read on the forward strand.
CCAAAACTTATTTTACTTACCATATTGCTTCTCTCGATTTTTCTGTAGAGAATTTTTCAGAATCTACTCATGAAATTGAGCTCGCTCATCATTTACGCTTTGGTGTACTTTCAGAAAACTTAGGCGTTCAAGTCGATGAATCAGAGCTACAACAATTACAAGATAAATATGAAGCTGCTTGCAAAGCACATCCAATAATCCAACAAAAATATGATGACATGAAAGCATTATCCGATCAGCTCGCACTTTATCAATCAGTCGGTAACAAATTTACAGAAGGGGATTCGGCATGGCGAAAAGCAGGATTTAATAAAGCGGATTCACCTTTTCAAAAAGCGGCTCGTTTTGCTTGGAAAATCGCAGGGTATACTGCAAGCACACCCTTTGAAAAGCTTACTCCAGAGCAGTTTGAAGAAAATATTGCTTTTTTATTGAAAAAATTGGCAGAGTTGAAAACAAATAATTTATTCGAATCACAGGAAGCTTTACAAGCAGTCGATGCCCTTGAAGATCAATTAATCAAACATTTATCGTTAAAGAAGAAAGACCAATTAAATATTGAGCTAGAAGATAATCCTAACAAAAATCTCCATTTTGAAAATTTAGAAAAAAAAGTATTTAGAGCGCTCCATGAGCAACACAGTGGAGAAGTCGCCCTTAACAGCCAAGGCCTTAGAACATACGCAGCGACAATGTTTTACGGCCTCAGAAAAGAATCAGAACAACCTAACCCATGGCCGCCAAAAGAACTGACCGATGTACTCGCTATCATTGATCATGAAAAACAAAAGTTAGCTGAACAATTACTAGAACAAACTAAATATAAAGAAGCACTTGATGTTTATGGAAAATTAAAGGAAAAGGAAAAAGAAAAACAAAACGCTGAAGCTAAACAATCTCCTACACGAATGGCCACAGTGACAGACGTATTAAAAAAAACTCGCGAAAAATTAGAACACAGAATAAAGCATTTATTCTCTGATCATGCGAATAGTACTTTTTTAAATAATCCTATTAATAAGACGGATCCCGCCTTTATCGAAGCCATCAAGCATTGTGTTGGTGCATTAAAAAACGCTGAAAGAATAGCAAGAAAAATGGATACATTTTTAACTTCATTGCAGACAAACAAACTTCATGCTGCATGGATCCTTCCTTCAATTTCTAGAGATTTAATAGTACTTTCTCAACACGTAGCCGCTATTATCGAGCTTGCAAAAGAATCAGGTATGGAAAATGCCAAGATTGAAGAACTTGTCGAAATAAATCAATTATTAGAAAAAATTCGAAAGGATCCTGATAATGCACAAGCTCAACTCAGCGAGCAGCTCGAAAAAATGAGCGGGGTAATCACTAAAATCGTAAGCCCTTTGATAGGCACCCAGCGCCCTGCCGCACCTGTCACGCCTGAGCAAAAATACGAACGTCCTGATGAGAAATTAAACCAGCTTGAAGTACAAGCAAAAAATGAAAGCCTTCCTTTAATCGAACACTTACGTAGCAGTATGAAGCACTCTCAAGAATTGCATCAATGGCTTGAAGAATTTTTGCAGAATGCCAAAGCCAAAGACATTCATATTGACCCCAAACAGGAAAAATTAATAACAGACACCCTCGCTGCATTGAACGATGCTAAAATAGATGAGGATGGGTATTTCCTCTATAATGAAACAGAAACACCTTTTAGTCGAAGTTTAAAAGCGCTTTATAATGCAAGTTGGGCTGCAAATGAATCGTTGCGTGGCTTTTCTGAACATTCTGGTGCGCTGGCTCCCGCGATTTCTATTGCTCAGGCATTCAAACATAGCCCCAAATTACTCTCATATGCAGGGGAAATTCAATGGGCTGAATTAGGCAACCATTCTGACGTACTGTCAACTCAATTAGTGAATGCCATGTTAGTGTATAGCACAGAAAAAATTTTTCAACCTCTTGAGCGACTTGCGAATATTACTCATAAAATTGAGCTACAAAACGAGTTACGTTTGGGTGTCTTAACTGAACCTGTTCGTTCTTCCCTGGATACACTAGAGCAAGTTTTTCATGCGCGTAATTTGGGAACATTTGTTAATCCTTTCAGCTATGATCCAGCTACAGAAGAAATGCTAGAAGTTTATCTGAATGATGCGAAAAAAAGGAATGACACCAATGCCGTTAATAAATATAAAGATGCAATAGAAGAACATCAAAAAATGCGGCGAGACTTTGCCATTCGTTGTCTGCAACGTGATGGCCTCATTGTATTAATGGAAGCAGTCAGCCATGGCCAAGCGGATGAGAATCAAAATATCGAACAAAAGCGTAAATTAGCGATATTACTCGCAGATATCAATCTTTCTGCCCTACCAGATTCTCGTAAGGACCATCTAAGGAATGCGCATACGCTCACTACTCAATTTATAAAAACTCCTCCTCAAATAAAAGAATTTATAGAAAAAATTATCGAGATAGACCCCGTTGCAGGGTATGCCCTTGCTCTCGAAGCAACTCTCGCAGGATATATAGAGTTTGACCCAGCGCATTTTTCACATGCTATAGATAGCGATACTCATCAAAAAAATTTAATCCATATACTGGATCGGCTGGAAGTAGAACAAGTCTTATCAATGCTTGCTAAAAAAGATTCTACTGCCACTGCTGTTTTTTTAACATTATTAGAAGGCGAAACACCCTCAAAAGAAAATGTCGATACAATAAAAAATATTATTTCCTCCTCGCCGGCAGAAACCGAAAAAGAAAATCTAGTACTACTTATATGCGCTCGTTATAGAAAATTAGAAATGGATAATCCACCCGAAAAAATAATACTTATGAATAAAATAGGCTTATTTTTAGGACGCTTAGCTTGCGCAGACGCAGAGATAGCCAGGATAATTTTCGCTGATGAAACAATAGCTGCTGTTTTAAAAACAGAATGTAAAGGTTCTCCTGCTTTATATTATGAAGCAATGGTCAATACTTTTGAGTGTCACTACGTTGGGCAAAAACATGAATTGGAAAATCGCACAGCGAATGAATTTATAGACGCGAACCGCGCGACTATTTTAAAAATATATAAAGCTGTGTCGTCAAAAGAAATGGATGACAACGCTATTATCACAGCTTGTAAAGAAAACCCTATACTCTTATTAGCATGGACAGAACAATTTATAAAAGAAAAAATATCAAAAAACAGTACGGCTGAAGAAAAATTAAGTGAATTTTGCTCTGCGTTTATACTCTGCACAGATAATCAAGCGATTCGCCAAAAGATGCTAACCCAACAACAAAAAGCTTATGGATCGAAATCTGCAGCATTTCTCGAATTACTCACACCTGAAGCTTCTCGCCCATTTTGGGAACATGTGCGAAAAGATTTACAAACAGAATCTTATAAAGCAGTGTTGGATGCACAATTATCTGACTTCATTAAAACAATAAAAAGTAAAGAGGATTTAAATGAAAATCAGAAAAAAGAGATGATTCAGCAGGCAACTACATTCATAAAAGAACAAAAATTAGAATTATCGAAAATCACAAGCTCTCTTCGTTCGAGTTGGAACAAACAGCTTGAAGAAAAAGTTCCAGGTGGTCAAATGTTCAAAAAAATAAGACTCCAGATTATTAAAAAAAATAGAAACTATAATACAAATTGCCGCCATGCCGTACAAGAAATAAATAGGATAAAGGAAAATGTGGCTAAAAAACTCCAGGGATTAGAAACAAAAACTCGTCTTCAAATATTACATGAGCAGTTAAAAGAAATAGACAAGTTTTTTGAAGAATATTTAAAAGCGAGAGAGGAAAAATCCCTTCTGGAGGAATTCGACTTGGGTGAAAGAAAAGAAAAAAGAGCGCTCGCTCAAGAAACGCGTAAAGCATTCCAGAATCTTTCTATACAAGTAAAGCTGGCAATAGATAACCCAGAGAAAGCAATGAATAATTATGAAGATTGTTCTAGAATCGCCATACTATTAGTCAATGAACTCCAGCAAGATAAAGCAGCATCAAGTGGGGAACTCAGAAAAACGGCAGCAAAAGCGCATAGCCTTTTTGCCCCATCTCCTCCGCAGGAAAAAGCTTTTTCTATTAGTCAAATTCTCGAAAAAATTAAAGCGTTTTTCCTTAACCAAGAAAGTGCTCCAATCCCTGAAACCAAAAATCAGCCAAGATCGTAGGAGAGATAAAATTCGCCACCTCTCATCGCATCATTTATTGTGTTGATTTTTGAAATATAGGAAGTTTCTCTGTAAAAACCTTAATGTTAGCGATGCTCATTGCTTATCATTCACTTGAATAGATCCTCTATTGTTACACATCCTTGAATGATTTCTTCAGAGCATACAGTTTTTTTCAGTCCATTCGCAGAAATTATTGACATAAAAATATGTTTTTTCGTTCTTGTTTTTGCTTTGAATGCAGTAATTTTTCTTTTTAATTGAGCGGCATAGTTTTTATTGATTTCAAACGGCCTATCCGTATATTTAATTTCGCATAAGGTAATTGTATGATCGTCTCTATCGAATAATAGATCGATTTGTGTACCGTCTTCTTGAGATTTGGAGATGGGAATATGCCGCCACCCATTCGCAATAGCAGAAGGGCTGATTTTCAATTTTTTCCGAATCTGTGATAGATGCTTATAGCTAAAAATTCGGGACGATTTTATTTAATCATGCTGACTAAATATTCCCGCTCTTTAATTCTTCCTATAAGATTCATATTTTATCTCTTGTGCTGTTGTGCCGCGAATAAATTATTTATTGGCGGCACAACAGTAATATTTTAATATTATGATTTTAATTCAACAGGTTATATCGTGCATTGCGAGCTGAGTTATCCCCACGAATTGACGCTGCGAAGGAGTCAAGTGCCTCTTTAATAATGTAAAATTGCTTACTTATCTAGCTAAAAAGAAAAAGCTGAGTGCGATTGCCTTGACGTTCTGAACGAGCAGACCAGGCAGGATACCGCTATAAGGCGGCTAGCTATGAACAGTGACATTTACTAATCGCCGAGGTGCTACACGGCCATCATCAAGCATTTCGCCAATTCCCATAAAATCATCTTCATCAGAGAATAGGCGCACCAATCCTGCCATGGGCGAATGAGGAACCATCACAGGTTGGCCTGTACGTAGATAAAAAGCAGCAGAATTTGATAATTTGATGGCGGGAAGGGTTTGCACGGCAGTTTCAACAGGCAGCAAATATTGCATCAATGCATCCCCACCAAATTGTTTACAACTTTCTTCTAACGTTGCCAATGTATACATTCTGGTTTCGTTATAAGGTAACACCATCGAGCGACGTAACGCACTCACGTGCGCGCCACACCCTAATAACTCGCCAATATCTTCAATTAATGTACGGATATAAGTACCTTTACTGCAATGCACTTCCAAACGTATGATATTTTCTTCAAAATCAATTAAACATAATTTATCAATCTGCACAAAACGCGGTGAGCGGGCAATTTCAATGCCTTGACGTGCCAATTCATATAAAGGCTTACCCTGAATTTTTACAGCAGAAAACATCGGCGGCACTTGTTGGATACGTCCTTCAAATTGGCGTAGGACTGTTTCAATTTTCTCGCGCGTGATTCCGATGATAGGTCTTTCTAAAATAATACTGCCTTCTGCATCACCCGTACGTGTTTTCACCCCCAGCTTGGCAGATACTTGATAACATTTATTTGACTCAAGTAAATATTGAGAAAACTTAGTTGCTTCACCAAAACAAATAGGCAACATACCGGTTGCAAGCGGGTCTAGGCTACCTGTATGGCCTGCCTTCTTCGCACCAAACAAACGTTTTGCAAATTGCAAAGCGCAATTCGATGTAATATGCGCCGGCTTGTCAAGCAACAAGATACCATCAATTTTTTTTAAACCCGACCGTGTTTTCATTCTTTATGATTTTTTAATGCGGCATTAATTAAGGAAGAAATACGGCTACCACGCACCACTGAATCATCATAAATAAATTTCAACTGAGGGGTGATACGCAACTCAACCGCATTCGCTAATTCGTAACGTAAATATTTGGCTGCTTTATTTAAAGCCGCCAGGACTTCGACTGCTTTTTCTTCTTCTAATACACTGACATACACTTTAGCAAACGCAAGATTAGGTGAAACTGTCACCTCTGTGATTGTAATAAAGCCAAAACGCAAATCTTTCGCCTGCTTTTGTAAAATTTCAGCAAGTGTCGTCTGTATTAAATCAGCAATACGCTGAATGCGGCTATTATTTTTAGCCATGTTAAAGCGCTCTTTTTACTTCGACCTTTTCAAACACTTCAATTTGGTCACCGGGTTTGATGTCGTTATAACTTTTCACGCCAATTCCGCATTCCATGCCATGTCGCACTTCATTCACATCCTCTTTGAAGCGGCGTAATGATTCAAGTACCCCTTCAAAAACAACGATATTGTCACGCAACACCCGAATTGGATTATTACGGCGCACAGCGCCTTCCAAGACCATACAACCTGCAATCGCACCGATTTTTGATGAACGAAATACATCACGTACTTCTGCAAGACCTACTATTTTTTCATGAATCTCAGATCCCATAAATCCACTTACCGCACGCTTCACTTCATCTATCACATCATAAATAACGCTGTGATAATGAATATCAACACCTTCTGCTTCGATCAACTTACGGGCTTCGCCATTTGCGCGCACGTTAAACCCGATGATAATCGCATTCGATGCCACAGCTAAATTCACATCTGTTTCATTAATGCCACCCACAGCGCTGGAAACAATTTTGACTTTAACATTCGGCGCAACGATTTCTTCCAACGCTTGCGTTAACGCTTCTGTTGACCCTTGCACATCGGCTTTTAACACAATATTTAAAACACGCTCTTCTTTTTCATCTGTGCCCATACGCTGTAAAATATTTTCAAGTTTTGCAGCATTCTGTCGAGCCAATTTAACTTCACGGAATTTACCTTGCCGAAATAGTGCAACTTCACGCGCACGCCGCTCATCCGCCACAACCATAAACTCCTCACCTGCGTTGGGCGTGCTGGACAAACCAAGAATTTCAACAGGAATAGAAGGGCCTGCGCTTTCAATGGCCTTGCCATTTTCATCCGACAACATGCGCACACGGCCATATTCAAATCCTGCCAATACTAAATCACTTTTACGTAAAGTGCCTTGTTGTATCAGTAGACTCGCAACCGCACCACGTCCTTTATCAAGTCGTGACTCAATGACAACGCCACGCGCGGGGCAATCAACTACAGCCTTCAAATCTAATATTTCTGCTTGAACTAAAATAGAATCTAATAATTTATCAACACCTTCACCTGTTTTTGCAGACAAGGGAATAAACATGATGTCACCGCCCCATTCTTCTGGAATCAGCTCATGTTTAGATAAATCGTTTCGAACACGGTCAAGATCGGCCTCAGGCTTATCAATTTTATTGACCGCTACCACCATTGGCACGTTTGCCGCTTTTGCGTGATTAATCGCTTCAATCGTTTGCGGCATCACACCATCATCCGCCGCTACGACTAATACCACAATATCCGTTAATTTCGCGCCACGCGCGCGCATAGCAGTAAATGCTGCATGGCCTGGCGTATCTAAAAAAGTAATCACGCCTTTACCTGTTTCGACATGGTAGGCACCTATATGTTGAGTAATCCCACCCGCTTCGAGTGTTGTGACTTTGGTACGCCGAATATAATCAAGTAAGGATGTTTTTCCGTGATCAACGTGTCCCATAATAGTGACAACAGGCGCACGAGAGACTTGCTCGCCCTGATGAGCATCCGTATTTTTAGTTAAAGATTCTTCTAGAGCATAGGTACTGATTAATTTAACTTTATGCCCCATCTCTTCAACCACTAACGCGGCTGTGTCTTGATCAATCACTTGGTTGATAGTAACAATCGCACCCATTTTCATCATAATTTTGATGACTTCCGCTGCTTTGACTGACATCTTTTGCGCAAGATCAGCCACGGTCACTGTTTCAGTTAAAGCCACTTCACGTACGATAGGAGCGGTCGGTTTATTAAAGGCTTGTACTTGCACCTGGTGCCTGCGCGCTCTGCCTGATTTGCGCGATGAGCGCCGATTTTCGAGCAGGTCAAGCTCTTCGCTCCCACCTTCACTCAATACCAGCCCAAGCTTCGCCCCTTTTCCTAGAATCGCATCGTATTTATGTTCATTTTCTCGATGAACACCGCCGCCGCGGTTTTTCTTTTTTTTCTTTAACCCATCACTTTCATCTTGATCTACTCGACCTTCAGGATGCTTTTTACCCTTACTTTTATTTTTATCTTTGTCTTTGTCTTTGTCTTTATCTTTCGCTAATTCTTTTTCTTCTGTAATAGCAGGTGCCTCAACCACAAAGGCTTCTGTGTTTGTGGGTGATGCTATTGTTACGTTTTCTATAGGCTTTTCATCCACTGTTTTTGCAGGCACTGCTGCTTCTACTGCTACTTCTGTGGGCAATGGCTCTGTGACTATCGGCTTGGATTGCTCTTCCTCCAGAGGACGTTTAACGAAAGTACGTTTTTTACGGACTTGTACGCTAACGGTTTTACGAGCGCCCTGGCTGCTTGCTACCTTCAGTTCACTTGTCTTTGCACGGCGCAAAACGATTTTCTCAGGCAAAAGATTAGATTTCGCCCCATGGTGTCGTTGTAAATAACTCAATAATTTTTGTTTTTCTTCTTCAGAAATAATATCATCTTCGCCGATTATAATACCCGCAGTCTTAAACTGCCCTCGCAGAATGTTAGGGTCAACACCCGTATCAATGGCAAATTTCTCTACGGAAACGCCTTCTTTATGTGCTCTTTTAATGGCATCTTTTTTTTCAGGCACTGTTAACACATCATTTTTTACCATCTAGTCAATTCCTCATTCGTAAGGACTCACCACACGCCCTACCAGGCAAATTGCGCTTATTTAAAAGCCTCGTGAACGGCTTATCCTCATTATTCGGCAGCAGTATCATCAAACCAAGGCTTACGTGCTACCATGATCAAATTAGCCGCGCTTTTTTCATCTAACTTCGTTTCAACAATCTCTAACAAATCATCAACAGATTGTTCTGCTAAATCTTCTCGTGTGACAATGCCATGGCTCGCCAACACATAGGCTAAATGTCGGTTCATTCCTTCCATTTCAAGCAAATCGCTCGCAGGTTCTGTTTTTGCCAATTCTTGCTCTTCCGCAATAGCTTTAGTGAGTAAAGCTGCTTTTGCGCGCTCTCGTAGTGCTTCTACAAGCGGTTGATCAAACCCCTCAATTTCTAACATTTCTTGCAATGGAACATACGCAATTTCTTCCAAAGAGGTAAACCCTTCTTCCGCAAGTATTTCAGCGATATCATCATCAACCCCTAACTTATTTTTGAATAATTCCAGATTACCTTCCGCTTCTTTTGCCGATTTGGTTTTAGCTTGCTCCTCCGTCATAACATTTAACTTCCATCCTGTTAAATCACTCGCTAAACGGACATTCTGTCCATTACGCCCAATCGCTTGAGAAAGCTGATCTTCTTTGACCGCCACATCCATCGTGTGGCTATCTTCATCAACAATAATAGAAGCCACTTCAGCAGGTGCCATGGCATTAATCACGAGCTGTGCGGGATTATCATCCCATAGCACAATATCAACACGCTCTCCACCTAATTCACCGGACACTGCTTGTACACGCGCTCCGCGCATACCGACACAGGCACCCACGGGATCAATACGGCCATCGTTCGTTTTAACAGCGATTTTAGCTCTGGAACCTGGATCACGAGCAGCGGCTTTAATTTCAATCAATTCCTCGCCTATTTCAGGGACTTCTATTTTAAATAATTCTACTAACATTTCTGGCCGCGTACGGCTTAATATCATCATAGGGCCTTTTGAATCAGCACGCACATCCGCAAGATACGCACGCACTCGATCACCCATGCGTGCTGCTTCATGAGGAATCATGTCAGAACGAGATAGCACCGCTTCCGCGTTACTACCCAAATCTAGAATAATAAATTCACGAGTGACTTTTTTAACAACGCCCGTCACTAGCTGCCCCAAACGCTCTTTATAGGCATTGACCACTTGGGCACGCTCTGCTTCATGTACTTTTTGCACAATCACTTGTTTTGCTTTTTGTGCAGCAATTCGGCCAAATTCCACTGACTCCATAGGCTCTTCAATAAACTCACCTACTTTAATGTGAGGCTGGCGTTCCCGTGCTTGCGTTAACGTCAACCGAGTGAGGCCTTCATCCCCTCCGCCGTCCTCAACTTCTTTTTCATCATCCTCATCGGCAATCACTTGCCAACGTCGTACAGTCGTATAATCTCCCGTTTTTCTATCAATAGTAACTTTCACATTGATGTCTTCGCCTGCACGTTTTTTAGTTGCCATCTCCAAAGCCGCTTCAATCGCCTCAAATATAACAGCCGGATTGACACCTTTTTCATTGGAAACTGCTTCTGCAACTAACAAAATTTCTTTATTCATCAGGAACCTCCTCTTCTAGCCGATATCCGCAACTACATTCGCTTTTTCT
>JAJONP010000208.1 GCA_021323555.1 Gammaproteobacteria bacterium
CGCTTCGAGTTCTTGGTAGTCTTGTGTGCCAGCGACCTGTTTGGCTTTTTGATACCATCGGCGCGCTTTCTTTTTGTCGTTGAAAACATCGTTGAATGCGTGACTCATGCTCATGGCTTTTTCCTCAATTTTGCTATTTTTAAGATGGTGTTGACAAGATGAATACAAATTAGTGGCTGAAACTAAATGACAAAAAACTTCATGAGTAACGAAAAAAAGCCCCATTGACATGGGGCATACGAGGAGGATTACTGTTCGCTCGGCAACATTAAACAATACTGTTTCTTTGATTGACACAAATACAACTGGATGGTTTCTTCCAATACAGGAAAATCAGTCCAGTGGATCGGGTGTTTCAAATCAATATTGCCCTTTCTATCACGGATAATAATAACCATTGATTGATGTCCGGTAACAGACAGTTCAATAACATAAAACTCCTTCTTATGTTCTTTCAGCAGGCTTGGCAAAATCACACGTGCAATCTCATCAATGAGCCAATAAGAGTCTGTTCTATCTGCGAGATATTTCATGCCTTCTGTATAGCACACCTGACGAATCCAAGATCGAAAAATCCTATCAGTCCGTGTAAAGCGCTTTAATTCATCTAAACTTAATTTTTGATTCATGAACATTTCTCCTGAGTTAAATAAATAGCGGAGAAACCCCTGTGAGGATTTCCCCACAGGGCTGATAAAAAATGAAATGGCTAACTGTTTTCGGATGAGGTATCCGGAAAGAGCCTATCACTGACTGTTTTAATGACTTCCCAATTCACTCCTACATTCGCATTACGGTTTCTGTCAATCTCTTGTAAAACCTCACAGGCTTGCTGTAGGGTTAAACGAGGCCGAACAAATAAAATGTCCTCAATGCGCCACGTAATGTGGATGCATCTCTTAAAGCCATGCGTATTCGAATAAGAAGAATCGTCATCTCTTGGGAATTTGTCAGGATAAAAAACACCGACCTCTTCCACATAAGCTTCATCAATCTTAAGCAGCTTGCCATAATGCACTAGAAAACCAAAGTTCCCTTCTAGATCATCTCCAGGCAGCTGAAAGCCATCATATTTTGCATCAAATTTTAATATGACAGTTTTCTTTTGGCTTAAATAACGGTCTAACCGACCCAGGATAGGAAATGCGTCCATATTAAACCGACATTTCGCGAATACACCACTATCCCCTGGCCTGTGACCAACATTCATTAAATCGAATGAAGCGTCAAATTGATCATTCTCATAATGCCTTACCTCATTCAAATAGCCATGACCACTGAAGCTTGGGCTTTCATTTTTAAATATATTTTTAAGCATAGATTTCCTCCAAAATAAAAAATCGGAGAAAATCTTAGCCCTGGAGGGAAAAAATTTTCCCCGACAGGGTTTTTAAAAACTCTATTGTAAAAATAGAGGTAATGACGATGGGCGTGAACCACTTTGCAATGGCGATCAAGTTTTCATGACACCCTCTTGATTTAATTCTGCGGTTTTAAGTCGTGCAGAATGGCGACAAGGCTAATCCTATCGAAGCGTTGCAATCGGTATTTTTTGAAATCCGTCAGGATGCTATTTTATTTTGTCCTAGCGGATTTAAAAAAATGATAGATACTTTCATTCAAGGATGCAGCAAAATCAAAAACTAAAAAAGCCCCATTGGTATGGGGCATACTTAAAATATTACGATTCGCTCGGCAACATTAAACAATAATCTTTCTCTGTCTCACGCAAAAACAACATGATGGTCTTCTCTAAAACAGGAAAATCCGTCCAGTCGATGAGGTGCTTCAAATGAACATTGCCATGGCCATCGCTGATAATGATCACCATTGGCTGGTTTGGTTTAACAGATAGTTCGATAAGGTAAAACCAATCTTTATTTTTTTCAAGCAGATGGGGCAAAATCTCAAATGCAATCTCCTGAATCAGCCAGTAACTGACTGTTTTGTCTACCAGATTCTTCACGCCTTCTGTATAACACATCTGACTGTTCGAGTGCCGATAAACGTCACCAAGATTTATAAAGTTATTTAATTCATCTAATAACAATTTTTTATTCATAACAATTTCTCCTAAGTTAATTGAACCGCAGAGAAATCCCTGTGAGGATTTCCCCACGGGGTTGATAAAAAAAATCAAAATGGCTAATTATTTTCTGACGATTTATCAGGAAATAACATATCACTGAATGATTCAAGGACATCCCAATTGATCCCGACATTGGCATCATGTTTTCTAAGAACATAAGCTAGAACTTTACATGCTTGCAGTTTGGTTAAATTAGGCCGAACTTCTAGGACATCGTCGATGTCCCACTCAATGCTGATAGATCTCTTTAATGTCATCACTTGTCTCCTTTTAAATAATAATGATGGGGACAAGCCCTTGGGGACGAGTCCCCGAGGGATAAAACACTTTACATCAGTCCGTGTTCAGCAAATGAATAAGTACTTTCACATGAAACAATAATATGATCAATAACCGCAATATTCAACGCAGAAAGAGTTTGCCTTAAATCATGCGTTATTTCCTTATCTGCCTGACTTGGGTTACAGTTTCCTGAGGGATGATTGTGCGCAAAAATAACTTTTGCAGCATTATGTTCAAATGCTCTTTGCACAATTACCCGTGCATGAACTGCCGTTGCATTAATTGTTCCAAAAAAAAGTCTTTCAAATGCGAACAGACGATTCTGAGTATCCAGAAATAAAACGGCAAACACTTCATTTCGTTCCTCTGCTAACTGTAGTTGCAAATAAGCACGTACGGTTTGCGTATTATTTAAGATTTCCGAAGGATAGCGGAACCGTTGTTCTAAACAACGTAAGGCACGAACCACCAGTTTTGCGTCTCGTGATCTCAGCGAACACGATAGTTGAGAGTAAGAACTCGACATAGTCATTTCCTCATTGAATACTGAGGAAACTAATCCCATGGGGGTTGTTTCCCCAGTGGGTAGTTAAAGAATAAAAACTTATTTGATTAAAAAGCGCAGTTCTACCAAAACAGAGAGAATGATAGTACCGCTTACATTCCCTCTTGTAATAGTGGATGATTCTGCCTGTCCTGTAAATGATGATAAAAGGCTTTGACACCTTCTACATAATATTCATGAACCTTTAGCAGTTCGCCATGGATCTGCACGATAAAACGCGGGTCATTTTCTGTTATTCCTGCATAACATTGCTGGAACCCACAATATTTTGCATCAAATTTAACAATGATCGATCTCTTCTCAATTAAATGATGATCTAATTGAGCGAAGAGAGGAAACTGATCCTTATTAAATCGACACTCTAACCACACATTATCCGAACGTGAATCATT
>JAJONP010000209.1 GCA_021323555.1 Gammaproteobacteria bacterium
TCATCACATCCTGGGGCTGAAGCAGGTCCCAAGGGTATGGCTGTTCGCCATTTAAAGTGGTACGCGAGCTGGGTTCAGAACGTCGTGAGACAGTTCGGTTTCTATCTACCGTGGGCGTAAGATAATTGAGAGGAGCTGCTCCTAGTACGAGAGGACCGGAGTGGACGTACCTCTGGTGTACCGGTTGTCACGCCAGTGGCATTGCCGGGTAGCTATGTACGGACGGGATAACCGCTGAAAGCATCTAAGCGGGAAGCCTCCCTCAAGATTAGTTATCTGTTAAGATCTGTTGTAGACTACAACGTTGATAGGTGAGGTGTGGAAGTGCAGTAATGCATGAAGCTAACTCATACTAATTGATCGTCACTTGTTCCTATAACTCATAATAGTTCATAGACTATATGAATGAATTTGAATAAGCGAAATGCTTCATTAACCAAAGACGTTTCATTTTGTTTGCCTGCCTCCCGAGGTGATAAACCCTCGGGATAACAGACAAAAAACCGGTTTCCTGGTAATAATAGCAAGTTGGAACCACCTGATTCCATTTCGAACTCAGAAGTGAAACAGCTTTGCGCCGATGATAGTGTGAGGTCTCCTCATGTGAAAGTAGGACATTGCCAGGATTTTATTTATACAAAAGCCAGCAGAAGTAATTCTTGCTGGCTTTTTGTTTTTATCCCTTTATCTCTATCCCTCGTCCAACCCCAAGCTGCAGGAGAGGGGCTGCGAGATCTCCATAAAAACCTAATCTATTGATTTTCTCACTAAAATATTTTCTTCTTAGACTAGCAGTCAGCTAAAATTATCATTTGCATTTTTATTTAAATAAATATTGCATTTTCTCTGAGCAAATTGTATAATATCTTTGTTTTTCCTATTCTAACATTGAAAAATAGGTTAAATTAGGTAAGTGGGTCTACACTAAACGGTAGCTACCCCTAAAGAATCCATAACAGAGGAAATCACACGAATGCGTAAATTCGACAGAACACAAAACCAGCGCGGTATCGGTTTGCTAGAGTTGATGCTGGCGATGGTCATCATTGCCATTTTGACATTGATGTCTATTCAATACTTTAGCTCGGCTAAACGGAATACAGAAACCGGCAAGGGTGTAGATGAAATACAGGATATTATTGGTATCGTTGCTGGGATGCCAGCGCCTTACGCCACCGCAACGGCAACTGCCGATACTAATTCTTTAGATACGTCTGTTGCCATGTCGGGTCAATTGCCGCAAGAATATGTTTATAGTAGCGGCTCTAGTGATGCCGCTACATATTATATTGGTACCCCTTGGACGGATAATACAACTTTTACCAAGATCAATTTTAAGACGTCAATGTTTGATGCAAATACCTTGCAGATTACGGGCAATGAAATACCCAATTGGGCATGTCAATCGTTATTAGATAGATTTCGTTCTGAAGTAGTCAGTGGTGACGCCAATAAAGTTTCTAAATGTGATGGCAGTACGCTGACACTCTATTTTTACATGAAATCCAATCAAAATTTATAACAGTTATTTAACTAATGAATAAGAGGAAATATAAAATGTACAGATATAAAAAACAAAGTGGTATTGGTTTATTAGAATTAATGTTGTCAATGGCTATCATTGCGATTTTAATTGTAATGTCGATTACTTATTTTCAATCCAGCAAGAATAAAACATTAATCACAGCAGGTACCCAGGAAATTCAAAGCATGATAGGGGTAATTGCAGGATTAACTGACCCGAGCGCTAGCGCTGGTGGTACTAAGACGGATGGTAACTTGACTACAACAGTGGCTTTGTCAGGGAGTCTTCCTAAAGAGTACATTAATAAAACGACTGACGAAAAGACTTCTACAACTACTGTCGGCATCGGTAGCCCTTGGTTAAAGGCTGACACCTATTCAATAACCTATGACCCTGACACCAAGAAAGCAACCATTATCGGTACAGGCTTGCCCAACTATGCTTGTGAAGGGTTAAGTAATCAATTTGTTGTTGGGGGTAGTATTGAATCTTCTGATTGTGCAACAGGTGTTCTGACAATAACAATAAACACAGAGAATAACCAGGGTATTACGCCTAATGAGGCTCCTACTCCTGCTTCTTAATGAGATTGAAATTAAAAATGACTAAAATGCCACCTGCAAGGTGGCATTTTGCTAATGAGAGTTTAATACAGTGAAACTGCTCAATACACAAATGATTTATAAACGCGGTTTTAGCTTGATTGAAATCTTGCTGACTTTATCGATCGTCATGATTTTATTCTCATCCGCTCTTATGTATTGGCAAAGTGTGCAGCAGACCAAGCTCACAGAACAGGGATATGAATTATTACAAGATATTGTCGAAGCGGCCCAAGGCTGGCAGCCAAAATACCTGGATAAAGGGAAATATAGTGGCATTTCTGCCAATGCACTGCTTCAAGAAGGCAGTATTCCTGAACAGTACATTACTAACTTTGATGAAAAAAGCTTAAATCCCACCTTACCTGTTCTGGGGAATCGCATTAAAATTACACTCAATACGGGTTTAACTACACCCTGGGGCGGCAAAAGCCAGGTTTCAGTATCGCAAGCCAAAGGAGACAAAAAAGGCATGTTAGAGATTGTGTTTTCAAACATTCCTAACTATGCCTGTTTACAATTGGCTACTCGTATCAATAGCGGCAGCGCTATGGAACACGGTAATGCAGATATCCAAGAAGGGTCAGCTGTTTTTGACAGCGCGGTTTGCCAGATCAGAGAAAGAAAAGTTATGGATAAACTGTTAGGGTCAAAACTGACGGTTTGGTATCATCCGGATTTTTGAGCAGGAATACAAAGTGAAATTACGAGATAAATGCTATAAATCTCCCCGCCGCACGTTGCGTGTCGCCCCCCTTCTACAAAGGGGGTATAAAGCAAATGGAGACTTTCAAAAATATGCCCCCTTTGAAAAAGGGGGCAGCCGCGCAGCGGCGGGGGATTTTGGGAGTGGCGAACGAGGCATAACGCTTTTAGAAATCATGTTCGTGATGATCATAGCCGCTATGATTACAACGGCAGCTTTTATGTATTACGGTAGCGTTCAGCGCAATCAAGAAATTAACAACGCCATTCAATTGATCCAACAAATTATTACAGCAGTTGATAATTATCGTCATCCGATAGATATTGAATATATCGATGGAGTACCGCAAAGTGAAAATGCCTACAAAGATTATTACGAAGGGTTAAATACAAATGTGGTAGCTAATTCAGGATTTATTCCACAACAATACTTACAAAGCGGCGATAGTGGAGAAATGGAGGGTCTGGGTATTACAACGCCCTGGTTTGGAAC
>JAJONP010000052.1 GCA_021323555.1 Gammaproteobacteria bacterium
TAACCATCCTTTTAATTGGGGGAATTGTGTCGATCTTAATAATAGATTTTAATAAAATTGTCACTCAATTCGTGGGGATAACTCAGCTCGCAATGACGGCGTAGACACTCAGCGGCTTTTGCCTGAACGGTTACTTTATATTTTATATTCAGTTCCTGCTATAGTATTTCAGAAAAATATCTTTATCAACGCGCGTTTAAGAAAAAAATTTCCAAAAAGGTATCGCTTGTATTACAAAATAGATTTTGGAGGAGTTTTCTCTATGAGATGGTTAATTAATACGTGTAATAAAGTTGATTTTCCACAGCGCCGAATCCCTGTTATCACTTGAATTTCTTCTAACGCTAACTGACGAATTGCAATAACATCGTGTGAGCGCTTGACAATAAGATGATAAGGAACAGCTTTCCAATGGGCGTTTTGCTCGCTTAATGTTTGCTCGATAGTATTTATAGAATCATTTTACTAACTATAATTAGTAATAATAAGCTTTCTTACTAATTATAATTAGTAAACATGATAACTGGTTGATTCTAAATTATTTTGCTGCCATTAATGCTACAGCCACATCCAACATACGGTTAGAAAAGCCCCACTCGTTATCATACCAAGCCAATACTTTCACCAAGTTATTTCCAATCACTTTGGTGCAAGTCACATCAAAAATAGAAGAGGCTGGGTTATGATTAAAATCGACAGAGACGAGCGGCTGCTCATTCATTTCAAAAATACCATGGAGTGAGCCTTCTGATGCTGCCTTAGCAAGTTGATTGACTTCCTCTACTGTTGTGTTGCGTTTAGCAACAAATGTGAAATCAACCACGGAAACATTCATCGTGGGAACTCGAACGGCAAATCCATCTAATTTACCATCCAGTTCAGGTACGACAAGGCCGACTGCTGCTGCAGCACCTGTTTTTGTTGGAATAATAGAATGTGCGGCGGCTCTTGACCGGCGTAAATCCTGATGAGTCACATCAAGCAGTGCTTGGTCATTCGTATAAGAATGAATAGTATTCATCAAACCTTTTTCAATCCCAATGCCTTCGTGGAGTATTTTTACGAGAGGTGCTAGACAATTCGTTGTGCAAGAAGCATTTGAGACAATCGTGTGGCTAGATTTTAGAGTTGTATGATTAACGCCATAGACAATAGTTGCATCAACGTTGGTTGCGGGTGCTGAAATTAATACTTTTTTTGCGCCACCCTCAAGATGCGTTGTGGCTTTTTCTTTACTCGTAAAAGATCCCGTACATTCAAGAACGACATCAATATCTAATTTTTTCCAAGGTAAATTCCGAGGGTCCCGATCTGCAACCAGGGAAATTGTATCGCCATTCACAATCATATTTTGGCCTGAAATGACTACTTCACCAGGAAATTTTCCATGGGTGGAATCATAACGAGTTAAATGTGCAGTCGTATTACTATCCCCTAAATCATTGATTGCAACAATTTGAATTTCAGGATGATGCTTTCCCTCGTAATGTGCACGTAAAATATTTCGACCAATACGGCCATAGCCATTAATTGCAACGCGAATCATGGTTTCATTTCCTCCTACACTTTTTCTCTTGATAGTAATAATTCTTTTGTGACTGCTACTACGTGTTCAATGGTAAAACCATATTCTTTAAAAACATCCTTGGCAGGCGCGGATGCGCCAAAACGATCAATGCCTATCACTCTTCCCTGAGAACCGACAAATTGATACCAAAAAGCACTGACACCTGCTTCAATGGCTATACGTGCCGTGACACGTTTGGGCAACACTTTTTCTTGATACGCACTCTCTTGTGCCAAAAATACAGTTGTCGATGGCATGGAGACCACGCGCACTTGCCTACCTGCTTCCATCAATTCTTTTGCAGCAGCTACAGCAAGAGCCACTTCCGAACCAGTCGCAATCATAATCATTTCGGGTAGGTCATTGCAATCAATTAACACATAACCACCGCGCGCGATATTCGAAAGTGTTGTTGCATCACGTTCTATGTAAGGAACATTTTGGCGAGTGAACAATAAGCAAGAAGGCCCATTGTGTTCAATGGCTTTTTGCCAGGCAACAGCCGATTCTACTGTATCACAAGGTCGCCAGACGACCAGATTTGGAATTAAGCGTAAGCTTGCTGTATGTTCTACAGCTTGATGTGTTGGGCCATCTTCGCCCAAGCCAATGGAATCATGTGTATAAACAAAAATAACACGCTGTCGCATGAGTGCTGCAAGACGTACTGCATTACGCGCGTAATCTGAAAAAGTTAAAAATGTGCCGCCATACGGAATTAAACCACCATATAAGGCGATTCCATTCATAATAGCTGACATACCGAATTCGCGCACACCATAATGGATATATTGTCCTTCAGGTGTTGCTTTAGAAAAAACCTGTGCGCCTTTCCAATGTGTTAAATTCGATTCTGTTAAATCGGCGGAGCCACCTAATAATTCAGGTAATATTTTAGAAAAATGATTTAAACACACCTGCGATGCCTTGCGTGTGGCCATTGTTTCTTTTTTTTGATTCATTTCATCGAGTAATGTATTCACGGCAGGGAGCCAATTCTCCGGCAAGCGTTTTTCTATGCGTCGCATTAATTCATGCGCCATTTCAGGATAGGCTTTTTGGTAATCCAAAAATAATTTTTGCCAGGCTTGCTCTCGTTGGCTGCCTTTGGCATGCGCATCCCAGGCTTGATAAATTTCATCTGGGATGAAAAAAGCAGGGTGTGGCCAGTGGAGATTTTTTCGTGTTGCAGCAATTTCTATATCACCGAGTGCTGCACCGTGTGTTTGTGCAGTGCCTGCAAGTGTCGGCGCACCATATCCAATCGTTGTTTTGCAACAAATAATACTGGGTTTATCAGTGACAGCTTGTGCCGCCAGAATCGCCTTGTGGATAGCATCGCTATCATGGCCATCTATGCCAGGCACTACATGCCAGCCATAACTCTCAAAACGCAAAGGTGTACTATCTGTAAACCAGCCATCTACGTCACCATCAATAGAGATAGCATTATCATCATAAAATACAATTAATTTACCTAGCCCCAACGTACCTGCCAGTGAGCAGACTTCATGTGAAATTCCTTCCATAAGGCAACCATCACCTACGAATGCATAAGTAAAGTGATTGATAAGAGGAAACCCTTCACGATTAAATTGAGATGCCAAATGTTTTTCAGCAATTGCCATGCCTACTGCATTTGCTAACCCTTGCCCTAACGGCCCTGTCGTTGTCTCAACACCAGGTGTATCGCCAAATTCAGGATGGCCAGGTGTTTTAGAATGCAACTGACGAAATTGTTTAATATCGTCCATCGTTAAATCATAGCCAGTCAAATGCAAAAGCGCATAAAGCAACATGCAGCCATGGCCATTGGAGACTATAAAGCGGTCGCGATTTAACCAATGGGGGTTGGCAGGGTTATGCTGAAGAAAGTCATTCCATACTACTTCAGCAATGTCAGCCATACCCATGGGCATGCCAGGATGCCCTGAATTGGCTTTTTGTACAGCATCCACACTTAAAATACGAATCGCATTAGCAAGCTCGCGCTTTGAGAGCATTTTTTACCCCTCATGTGATATATAAAAATACCGTGAATCTTATCAGAAAAATGCGTATGATGCTCACCTCAATTATTATTGGATGGATAGAAACCATGGAAAAAGATTTTTTATTTACCTCCGAGTCAGTTTCTGAAGGACATCCCGATAAAATCGCAGATCAAATTTCAGATGCTATTTTGGATGCCATGCTAAGCCAAGATCCGGGTGCGCGCGTGGCTTGTGAGACATTCGTCAAAACAGGGATGGTATTAGTGGGAGGCGAAGTGACTACCTCTGCATGGGTTGATATAGAGCAAATTGCGCGTAATGTCGTACGTGATATAGGTTATAGTAGTTCAGAAATGGGTTTTGATTGGGAGTCTTGTGCTGTGATGTCGGCCATTGGCAAGCAATCACCTGATATTGCACAAGGTGTTGACCGTCAAATGAGCGAAGATCAAGGCGCAGGTGATCAGGGGCTTATGTTTGGCTATGCCTCTAACGAAACAGCCGTGCTTATGCCTGCTCCCATTTTTTATGCACATGAATTAGTAAAACGTCAAGCAAAGCTGAGAAAAGAAAATGTTTTACCCTGGTTACGTCCCGATGCGAAAAGCCAGATTACTTTTCGTTATATCAATGGTGAGCCTATCGCTATTCAAGCTGTTGTGTTGTCAACACAACATCATCCTGATATAGCCCAGTCTAATTTAGTAGAAGCAGTGGTTGAAGAAATCATTAAACCGACACTACCAGACGAATGGATAGATGAAGAAACCAAATTTTATGTCAATCCTACAGGGCGTTTTGTGATTGGAGGTCCTCTAGGAGATTGCGGTTTAACAGGCAGAAAGATTATAGTTGATACGTATGGTGGCATGGCGCGCCATGGGGGTGGGTGTTTTTCGGGTAAAGATCCTTCTAAAGTAGATCGTTCTGCTGCGTATGCCGCTCGTTATGTGGCTAAAAATATTGTCGCAGCAGGTATTGCTGACCGTTGTGAAATTCAAGTGTCTTATGCCATAGGTGTTGCTGAACCTATTTCAATTTATGTGGATACGTTCCATACAGGTAAAATTTCAGATCATGAAATTATTACATTAATACGCGAATATTTTGATTTACGGCCCTACGGTATTATCAAAATGTTAGATTTACTCAAGCCTGTTTATCGCCAAACAGCGAGCTATGGTCATTTTGGAAGAGAAGATATTGATGTGAGTTGGGAAAAAACAGATCAAGCCGAGAATTTACGGAAGGCAGCAAAATTATGATGAAGAATGTTTTAATGGCAGATTATACAGACTATAAAGTAGCAGACATGAGTCTTGCCGATTGGGGGCGCAAAGAAATTCGTATCGCGGAAACGGAAATGCCAGGATTGATGGCATTGCGCGATATCCACAAAAATAAAAAACCTTTAAAAGGCGCTCGTATCGCAGGCTGCTTACACATGACGGTGCAAACAGCCGTGTTAATTGAAACACTCGTTGCATTAGGTGCAGAAGTGCGTTGGTCTTCCTGCAATATTTTCTCGACACAAGATCATGCGGCGGCGGCTATTGCAAAAGCGGGGATTCCTGTTTTTGCCTGGAAAGGAGAAACAGAAGAAGAATACTGGTGGTGCGTAGAACAATCCATCGCAGGACCTGATGGGTGGCATCCTAATTTATTATTAGATGATGGGGGTGATCTCACGGCTTTATTACATCAAAAATACCCTGATTTATTAAAGCAAATAAAAGGTGTTTCTGAAGAAACAACGACAGGCGTGCATCGTCTTTATGAAATGCATAAAGCAGGCACATTAAAAATTCCTGCGATTAACGTCAATGATTCAGTGACTAAATCAAAGTTCGATAACTTATATGGTTGTAGAGAATCCTTGGTGGATGGCATCAAACGTGCAACCGATGTGATGATCGCTGGAAAAATTGCTGTGGTATGTGGGTATGGCGATGTCGGTAAAGGCTGCGCGCATTCTTTACGCGCGTTAGGTGCGACTGTTTTAATTACTGAAATTGATCCTATCTGTGCGTTACAAGCCGCGATGGAAGGTTATCGTGTGGTGACAATGGAGGATGTAGCTGCCCAGGGCAATATTTTTGTGACAGCAACAGGTAATTGTAATGTGATTAGTCATGAACACATGTTAAGAATGTCAGATCAATCTATTGTATGCAATATTGGACATTTTGATTCAGAAATTGATATTGCATCTCTCCGCCAATACCGTTGGGAAAATATTAAGCCTCAAGTCGATCACGTGATTTTCCCTGATGGAAAACGCATTATTATTTTAGCCGAAGGGCGTTTAGTCAATTTAGGTTGTGCGACAGGACATGCGAGTTTTGTGATGTCAACCTCGTTTACCAATCAAGTGTTAGCACAATTAGAGTTATGGCAACATACTGAAAAATATCCATTAGGGGTTTATATCTTGCCGAAAAAGCTCGATGAAATGGTCGCACGTTTGCATATTGATAAACTGGGCGTCAAACTAACAACACTCACGCAAGAGCAAGCAAACTATTTAAACGTGCCAGTCAATGGCCCTTATAAATCAGAGCAATATCGTTATTAAAAGTCATTATGAGATAGTATTTTAATCAAACCATGCTAAAATTAAAAAAATAGGACATATTATTCACCTACTAAAAGAAAGAGGTTCTTATGGCTGCCCTGCCTGCATTTGATACACATGCGTATGTAAAACGATTGAAAGCCGCAGGCTTTAATGAAGCTCAAGCCGAAGCCCAGGCAGAGTTGCAATCTGATGTTTTATCTTCTCTCGTCACAGAAAAATTGGCCACGAAAGAAGATATTAATGAACTCAAAAATGATATCAAGGAACTGAGAAATGAATTAAAAGGTGACATGGTAGAACTGAGAAATGAATTAAAAGGTGACATGGTAGAGCTGAGAAATGAATTAAAGGGTGACATGGTAGAACTGAGGAATGAATTAAAGGGTGACATGGTAGAACTGAGAAATGAGTTAAAAAATGACATTGTCCGTGTTGAAAATGAAACTAAGCAGGAATTTATCCGAGTCATGGGAAGGTTTAATCAACTTAACTGGATGATTGGGTTCTTACTGACAGGCACTCTTACTATTTTGTTTAAATTATTTCTTCATAGCTAAGAGGTTTTTAACAACTTTTTTTGTTTGACATCCCATACTTTCTAATTTGGCGTAACGGTATACATGTTTATTATTTATAAAATCTGAAGATTGAAACAACATGTTACTCGCTTATTTTTCAAAAGCCATTTGAAAAGTGAATAAATGTTTACTTTAAGAAAATAATAAAGTATATTTTTTATCCTTCCATATTTTTGATAATTTTAAAGAGGATTAGTATGGCTTTGGAAATCCCTAATGCTTATTTGACGCTAGTTAATGAAATACTGAGCACAGCAACAGCAGGAGTAACCACTCTAACAGCAGGTGTCGCGCTCGTTGCTTTAGGCACAGTGGGTGCAAGTAGTGCTTTTCTTGCATTGCCTGTGTTGGCTCCCGTGGTGTTAGTAGGCTCTGTAGCTCTGTCGAAGCTCCTGCATGCGGGTATGTTACACACGCATGATTTAAGAACAGAAGAGGAAGATAGCTGTTTAGGCAATATAGAAACAGATCCAATGACTTCCCTTAGAAATCGAGAGCTTTTTTCAGGCCTTGGACTTGGAGGCATTGCAGCAGGCACAGCGGTAGTGGCGAACAATCATGTGCTTTACTCAGGATTAGGCATGGTCGGTGGCTTAAGTGCTGGCTTGGCTTTAGCCTCTTTGGGTCTTGCTATTAATGCTATACATGATGCCTATTTTGCGTGGCGCTTATATAGGACAATAAAGATTCCTGAGCCAAAGTATGCCCCTGCCAAAAGAGCCAAGAGAAACGCTGTTCCGCAAAATCAAGAACAGATAAACGATGAAAAAAAATCTCAGGAGGTAGCGCTGAGAAGTATGTACTCGTCTATAGTTGCGGCATTCGGTTGGACAGCGGTAACAATGGGCGGCGTTGCAGCAGCAATGTCACTTACTCCTCTGTTGGTTGCTGCGTGTTTCCTTCTAGGAGGCGTTGCAATTACGGGGGCTCGTTTGTATAACGATGGATTCAACTTTGGTTTTTTTAATAAAAAAGCTAAAGCGAGCAATCTTTTGGGTGATCCTGAAGCAGCTCTTTCTATGCATTGCCTAGAACGCATAGACATCCGTAGCACACAGCATGGATTATAAGCATTATAAATCACAATGATTTTAGAGAGTTTGATTTGATGAGGTATGACCTACCCAAAGTGCGTTTTATCTCTCTCATCAAACTCAGAATTGAAATACTACTATGAGTGATTTACATAAAACAGCCCTTATTGATCAATTATTACAAGTGCCTTTAAACAGGCGAGACATCCGTTGGCAAATAGAATTTTCTACCCATTTACCAGCAGCCAGTTTTCAGTGCGGGAATCCGCAAATCATAACGGGACCTGATGGATTCCCTTATTTTCAATTATTGCTCCCTCTTCCTGGCGTTAGCTTTGAAAGTTTTTCTATTTTAAAAATGATGGACGATTTTTTATTATCCGAAGGGCTCGGGGTAGTATTAAACGCTGACAAGTCACAGCCTGATTGGGTTTTATCTTATGGCGATATTGTTAACTTGAAGCTGAAGGGTTCTTTATTATCTCCTGAGAAGCACCCATTCGCCACGCAGAATAAAATGGGTACTGAAACTTTAGGAAAAGGGTCTACTATTGTCGCTGGTAAACTTGCTGCTGATCTTTATCCATCGACTGTATCAGGCCCATTAAGAAAAATGTTACAACACAACGGAGTACGTGATCCAAAAGTGGCGCTAATGGTATTGCATCCAGAAAAACAATCAGGCTTTGAATTGGCATTTAACATCACACCTCAAAATTTTTCCAGTGAAGAACATTATCTTTCTGTATTTCAAGCAATAGGATGGTTTTTACCAAAGCATTATGCTTATTTAGGAACAAGTGAAGCTGGCGCGACTGGTTTTGTCCGGCTTTAATGAAACTCAATCACGAGCCACGCCAAACATTTTTTGTTAATTTAAAGTTTTAGGAAGCTTCTTCCTATATTCTCAAAAATACCTCTATTTTTTAATGTGTTATACATTACCAACCCATTTTACCTGCAATTTTAATATTCAATATTAAAATTACTTGATATTAACCGTAGTTAAATAATATCATAGTGATATCAAGGTATTAGGATAGCGCAACATGGCCTACACTAGGCGAGTAGCTGAGGCGACCTTAAAACGATATTTAAAAGCTTTTCCTGTAGTAGGTCTGACAGGGCCCAGGCAGTCAGGAAAATCCACCCTATTACGCCATCTTCTACCTGATTACTCCTATGTTACCTTTGATGACTCAAAGCATATCTTGTCATTCACAGATGATCCAAAGGGGTTTATCAAGCAATACACGGGACGTGTTATTTTCGATGAAGTGCAGTATGTTCCAGAAATTTTTAACTATATAAAAATTCAAGTGGATCTTAACCGTTCTTGTTATGGGAATTTCGTATTAATAGGTTCTAGCCAATTTAAATTTTTGCAACATGCAGCCGAGTCTTTAGCCGGAAGAATAGGTTTAATGTCCTTGTTGCCATTCCAATATGTTGAAGTGCCCAAATCTTTGGCCTTAGAATCTATTTTTCGCGGTGCTTACCCAGAGCTAGTCACGCACAATTATGATGAATCTGAGCTGTGGTATGCCTCTTATCTTGAAACCTATCTCAGTAAAGATGTGCGTGCCTTGTCGAATATTGGCGATATGCGCGATTTCAGACGGTTTTTACAATTATTAGCGGCACAAGCCACGCAGCTTTTAGATTTTTCCTCTTATGCAAAGGACCTCGGTGTTTCAGTGCCGACTATTAAACGATGGTTATCTATTTTAGAAGCTTCTTATATTATTTTTATTGTGCCGCCTTTTTACGAAAATTATGGTAAACGTATTATAAAAAGTCCAAAGGTTTATTTTTATGATACAGGATTAATCTCTTATTTCACGGGCATTACAACATACGAGCAATTCAATCACGGCCCTTTGGCAGGTAGTTTATTTGAAAATTATGTGGTGAGTGAAATAGTAAAAAAAGAATTACACCAAGCCACGCTGGGGAATGTTTATTATTTTCGTACTCAAGACAAAGTGGAAATTGATCTTATTGTCGACCGTAAAACGTCAAAGGATTTTATTGAAATAAAAAAATCAGCAACTTTCCACCCTAAAATGGTACATTCTTTGAAAACCTATACTGCACCCGGATGTCACAGCATTTTACTTTATCTTGGCGAGAAACATGTGCATCGCGGGGTGAAGGTTATGCCTTACTCAGATTATTTATTCTAATTCTGGTGGGGCTGGGCAATAGTACGTTTTATCAGGTTCTGATAATCCTCCTATTGAGGTAGAATACAACCCACTAAGTGAGTATGTTTTAAAATCAGGTGGGAAATGAAAAACCCTTATTTTGATTTAATTGGTACTGTTTGGCGATATGGCACGCCCTGGCGGCGAGCTATTATAGGGTATTACATTGCATTTATCTTGGCTCAAGCGGCTTTAGGGCTTATCCCCTATACAGTGGGTCGTACGATTGATGTGTTACAGCATTTTAAACCTGATCGCTTGTCTCACGTGATATTCTGGTTGGGAATTGGCATTGCTGCAGAGTTGATGTTTTGGGTATTTCATGGGCCTGCACGTGTCGTGGAGCGTCGAGTTGCGCTTAAGCTTCAGCAAACATATAGGCTCAATTTGTACGAGCAATTAGCGCGTTTACCGCTGACCTGGCATCAAGATCATCATTCTGGCAATATCATTACGCGTCTTAATCGTGCGTCCACAGCGCTCCGCCTATTTGCGGAAAGCCAATTTATTTATATTCAAACAATCGTCAAATTTTTAGTATCTATCGGATTTTTATTGTGGCTTTCTGTGCCTGTAGGTTTGTTAAGTATAATAGCCTCTGCGGCCATAACGTATATTATTCTTTTATTCGACCGCAAATTGATCCCACTTTATCATGCGGAAAATGAAGTGGATAATCATATCGGCGCAGGGTTATTTGATTATATCAGTAATATGACGACTATCTTGACGCTGCGCCTAGGCGATTTGACACATAAAAATTTATCCCATCGTATGAAGGCCATGTGGGCATTTTTCCGAAGAGAAGTCGTTTTAAACGAAGCAAAATGGTTCACCATGATGATTTTATTGTCCATTGTGCAGGCCATACTTTTAATTGGCTACATCGTACATGCACTCCATGTGACAGGAACTGTTATGATTGGTTTAGTCGTGATGATTGTTCGCTATCAGTGGGACCTTAACACGGTATTTATTGATATTAGTATGCACTATAGCGAATTGGTGCGTATGGATACGGACATTAAAGGCATGAAACCTATTGTAGATGATATTAAAAAATTCGCACATTTACCACAAGGCGCTTCAAAAGCGAAACAGTGGCATACGCTTCAGATTTCAGAACTTTCTTTTCATCATTTAAGAACATCCGAGCAAGATCATATTATTAATGGAATTAATTTTACTGTAAAGCGCGGCGAAAAAATTGCATTGATTGGCGAAAGCGGGGGTGGTAAGAGTACATTATTAAATCTTCTTTCTGGGCTTTATGCACCTTCGAATGTGCAGTTAACCATTGATGGGACTGTTTTTAATTCATTAGAGCCATTACAAGCAATCACAACATTGATTCCTCAAGATCCCGAAATTTTTGAAAATACCATAGCCTTTAATATTACAATGGATTTATCTACGACATCTCAGGATATGCAGAATGCGGCTAAACTTGCGGGGTTTTTACCCGTTTTAAACACTTTGCCCTCGGGCTTTGAGACAGATATTCGTGAAAAAGGTCTTAATTTTTCAGTCGGGCAAAAGCAACGATTAGCCTTAGCGCGTGGATTATTCGCTGCCCGATTTAGCTCACTCATCTTAATGGATGAGCCTACTTCCAGCGTTGATTTACCCACAGAAAAAGAAATTCTTTCAGGCGTTATTCATGCGTTTCCAGATGCAGCGATGATCGTTTCATTGCACCGACTGCATCTTTTACCACAGTTCGATTCTGTTATCATGCTGAGGCATGGAAAAATTGTCGCAAGTGGTTCTACTACTGAGTTGCTGCGTAATCCAGGCCCAGTACGTGATCTGTGGGCGGCATACAGTCAAAGCCAATCGGATGATTTTTCGTGATTAATATGGTGTGATCAAGATATATTTATCTGCCGACACTCAAATTTTAATGTCATTAATACTAATGATGGTATTATGCATTTCATGATTTATTCCTAAAAACCCGCTCAGCCCTTGTCAGTCCTGCTAAGGCTGGGACCCATTCTGCTACATCCCCGATTCTTGTTCTCCTAATAATTTCTACTTTAAATTTTTTCAGGAAAAATAATGACTGTACCCAAAATACATATTAAAAAAGCGCACGACCATTTTTTTCGCATGGCGATGTCAGACCAACGCGTTGCACGAGAATTTTTTGAAGCGCATTTGCCAGAAGAGATACGAAGCGTTGC
>JAJONP010000053.1 GCA_021323555.1 Gammaproteobacteria bacterium
ATAAAGTAAGCAAAAAGATCGTAGAGTAATTTAATAGCGTATTAAATTCACTCTATGAACAAGCAGCTGCATATCCTCCTGAGTCTCTATCAATTGAAATATATGGAAAACTATCAACACTATTTTTAACCTATGGAAAATTAGCAGAACTTGCTTTTGCTAAAATTAAGTTTATAGATTTTTTCCAACGAATGAGACAGGCAGTGGAAGATAGCATACCTAAAATACAAATTGCGCAAGAATCTCAGCCATTTTATAAAGATGATTCTTCAGCATTCCGTTATTCACAAATTGCATTACCTTTATTATTTTTGCCTGCTCAGCCACTTGATAAGCATTCTGCTTATGAACTGCCATTATCCCTAATTCATACGCTTGGAAATGGTACTGCAGCAGAAGCAAGGGTTAGTAATAAGATTGAGATAGAATTTCAACAAAAGGAAAAGCCTTCTGCTATCAAGCTTCCTCAAAATTTAAGAACTTCTATTGATGGGCATTTAATGCTTGGTGCGGTATTGTTACACTTGGCAAGTCAATCGGTAACTTGGTTTAAACATAGGTGGTGGCAAACTCCTATTAAAAAAACTTCACCGGATTTGCTTGTTGGCGCACCTTTATTGCATGAAAAATTGTTCAACTGTCGGCAGAGGCTTTTAGCTTTAGAATGCCAGCTGGAAGAAATCCAATTTAACCATTTAGTACCAGATGAAGAAAGTCGTTGGTTGATTGAAGATACCCTACAACCACTACAGGCAAAGTTATTAAAATTTAAGCTAGACGCGACGACAACACAGCTAATAGATTTTGAATTAGATATTGAGGCATTAGAGAATGCTATAAAGGAAATTCATGATGCACACCATGAAAAATTGTTGCAGCAGTCGATGGCTTCTGCGCGCCAGAAGGTCAACTTTTTCTCATCACAGTCCGCCGTGAAAGCTGACGTAAACTATGCAATGCTTGCTGGAGGATTGCAGCTACAACCCTAATCTTTGGGAGTATAGCTGCTTTAACCAGTGTTACAAGGAAGAAGCCAAAGGCTGATACTGTTTTGCCTCGTTTGAATAAACCAATATCTCACCTTTTTCAATATCAAAAAACCATTGGTGAATTTGGAGTTGGTTTTGGAGTTGGTTTTGCATCACCCGGGATTTAATCCAAGGAAAAGTTAAACAATTTTGATAAGAATGGAGGAGGGCATGCTCAGCAACTTTATTCACATCCTGACCACAAGCATGATGATTAATGAGTGAAACCCAGCGGCTGATAAAATCATTTTGTGTTAAGTTTTCGCCATGGATTAAAGCATCAATACCACCGCACTGACTGTGGCCTAAGATAATCAAATGTTTTACATTTAAATAACAGATGCCAAATTCTAAAGCAGCACTGGTACCATGATGACCTTCATCTGCTTCATAAGGCGGAATAATATTCGCGACATTTCTCACGATAAATAAATCGCCCGGATCACATTGCAAAATTAAAGAAGGGTCCACACGCGAATCACAACAAGCTACCACCATAATTTCTGGCTTTTGCCCATCATGCGCAAGATGCTGCATCACTGAATGATCGCCAGTTGCGTATTTTTCACGGAAAGTAAAATATCCGTGAATGATTTTTTTAAAAGACTTTTCCATTTTTTATAGTGGATAAAATTTATTAAGTATAAAAGGTAAAAAAGTTAAGCCTAATCCCCAAAGCAATAAAGGCCATACATTGCTAATGAGATAAGGATATAGCATTAAAGCAATTCCTGATAGCGTAAAATAAAGATTGTTCTTTTTACCATAATAAAAATATCCTATTCCTATGACGCTAAATATCAGCGTTAAAAAAAATGTGGTAGGCGAAAAATCAAACATGGTAAGTTTTTATCTGATCAGCATATATATTCATCACTGTTTTGAAGTTCTGGCTAGGCATAAACGAAATCCAACGATAGCCTTTCCTGAACTTCAAAAGTCAGTTAACCTTAACTATGGAAATCTGATTGTTTAGGCAAAATTTTTACAGGGCAACGATAAGCTTCCCCAGTGGTAAATTGCTGATTTAACGTTGCCGGTTGGCCTTCTTTGTTTTTACTATAACTTTCTGTTTCGTGTGTTACTGCAATAAGGTTCGCGCCTAATTTTTGCGCTTGATTTTTTAATTCAATGACTTCACGTTTATCCATGTCATCATCAGAAGCATAAGCATAAGTCACACCATTGATATCATCGCTACGCAGTGAACCTAAATATTGGCAAGCGCTCGGAGCTGCTTGCTTGGTAATCACAATTTTGTCTGCGCCAGGATTAATGCTTGTCAATGAAGTACAACCAGTTAACCCCGCCAATAAAGTTAAAAGCAATGTTCTTCTCATCGTTTTTTCTTTCTGAATATACTTTAAAAGTTGATGACATCATAGAGTCTTTAGCATAATTAATCAAGTCGATAAATAAATATGAAAATTTAATAACATAATGGCGGCTTGTATCTAAAAACGCTTCAGCTTTCTTTTCTATGCTAAAGCGATATAATAGCCAATCCTAAGACGAGAATGTTTTATGTTTATTGAGAAAAAACAACGAAGTTTTCTTAAGGCGCTAAGTTGGCGGGTATTAGCTACGCTCACTACTTTTATTATTTCTTTTTTTATTACTGGCAGCATACTTTTTGCTTCCTCAATTAGCGTGATAGAATTTTTTGGCAAAATGCTACTTTACTATATCCATGAAAGAGCATGGGAAAAAGTTGCTTATGGCAAAGTGGCTTCAGAGAACGTTATAGGTTAAAGTGATAGATTAATCTCATTTAGAGAAATCGCTTATCAATCAAGAAAGAATTGCCTATTAAGAACGGCTCCTTAATAGGCAATTAAGTTTTAAAGTTTAGTTTGTATACCACAAACCCATGCTTTTAAAAGCACGACTTTTATTTTTCAAAGACAAGTACATCAGAGGCTTCATTTGTTTCCAAGCCCCACGCCTTTAGTTTATCTTTAACATCAAAAGCCTCTTCGGAAGTAAGAAAAATTTTTACTTTAGCCTTTCTAGCCTTATCAATCGCCTTTCTAAAAGCAGCTTCATCTTTGCTTTTTAAAAGCGTTTCTTTGAGATTGGAAGAAAAGTTTTCTTTATCTTTAAAGGCCATTAAACTCTTAGTGCTTGGCTTCCATACTGCAGATGTCAATGAAGGTCCTACTGGGCTATTAAGGGGCTCGCACTGCACTATGCACACTTTCTGACCAGTATTATTTGTTGCGGTATTAAATCCACAGCCAGTATTAAGACACTTCTTCTCAACAACTTTACCATTGATAGAACAGGCAGAGAGATGTGAAGGTTGATGGCATTGTAGATTAGTAGCTGCATTAGCCAACCTACCCGCACCTAATAAACACACAAGTAGTAAAAGATTTGTCCGTGATTGTTGCATAATTTGGTTTTCCATTTACTAATAGGTAAGAACAAATTTAACGGATTTAATAAGAAAAATCAAGAAAAATTTACGGATGCAGCAAACATTAATAATGTTTAATAAAATCCTCAATAGCACAATATATATTTTTCTGCCTTGACAAAGAAATCTTTTATCGCCATTATTCTTGCTTCAATTTTGAGTATCTACAGGCGTTTATGGACACTTCTACTGTTAAATTAAAACCGATGATTTTTATTATGTCTCCGCCGCATTCAGGCTCTACTTTGCTGCGGAACATGTTGGCACAACATCCTAAACTTTTTAGCCCGCCAGAACTTTATCTTTTATCATTCACCACCATGGGGGAGCGGCATAAAGCTTTTTGGGATCGGATTTGGTTATTAAAAGGTTTAATTCAAACTTTCCAAGAAATTTATGACATTGATTACGACACAGCCGCTGCCATGATTAAACAAATGGAGGAACAAGATCTTCCTACGGTATTAGTCTACGCAATGATTCAAGCCAAAATTGGCGATCGTATTTTAGTGGATAAATCACCAATGAATGCTGGGGATTTTACGAATCTTGCCGTAACCATGGAAGCTTTTAATCGCCCTTTATTGATTCATTTATATCGCCATCCTTTATCGGGTATTAATACTTACATGCGTCGACCAGACCAAATCCAAAAATTGAGTAAACCTGAAGAAGAAGTCACGCATGATGAATGGTGTGCTATTCAGCGGGCAGGGGAGAATACCTGGCTAGGCTCGCATATTTCTATGTTAGTCTTTAAGCAACACCACCCAGAACATTATTACCCAATGCAATATGAAGCTTTGGTCAAGCATCCTGAAAAAAGCATGGAAGATTTTTGTAAATTTGCTGGCTTAGATTTTGATGTCAAAATGCTAAATCCTTATGGCAATGTGGATCGAGCTAAAATGCAGCGTGCAACGCCTAAAGAATTCCCGATGGGGGACCCCGATTTTTATAAACATGAATCGGTCGATGCAGATTTAGCCAATCGTTGGAAAGAAGTCAATCTCCCTCAGGCAGTTGATAAATCTACCCAAATGCTTGCGGGCTATTTTGGCTATCATTTTCCTAAAAATTATGTACGCCATACAGATCACATGTTGAAGCGTTTAAGCAAACAAAAAGAAATTGAAACCGGCGTGAAAATTAAGCCGCCTAAACTAAAATATTACCCTGTTAAAGTTGGGGAAAAAACTGTTCAAGTTCCTGCATTTTCTGCTAAAGAAGCTAAAATACTACTAACCAGTATGTTACAAGATGCAACAAAATTATCAGAAGAAAAAGCACTGTTAGAAATGTTAGGCAGCCTGCGCAAAAAAGCAGCATTAAAACAATTTAAATTAGCACGCGAAGCAAAAGTGGATCAAATACCAGACATTGAAACAGAAAATGCTAGCGTTAAGCGCTATCAAACCCTAGTGCAAGGGCAAACGCTTTGCGTACAAGGTTTAGATCAATCTGGCCAAGTTGTCGCACAAAGAACCTTGCATGGTGGAAAGCCCATCATATCATTGCCAGCACAAAATGCTGAGGGAGTTTCTCCTTTGACAATGATCATGAGAAATGGCTAGCCAAGATAAAAAGGCTAGTTTAATTAAGAAGCTTTTGTTAAACTTAATGCTGTTAACAGATACGTAAGGATGGTGTTTATGGAAAAATCAACTGGGATTAAAATCAGTAGCGTGTTCTTAACTGCTTTGGCATTATTGAATTTTAGAGCAGCAGTTGCTAACAGCGTTATCTGTCCCCAGTCATATACTGGTACCTCATGCAAGAGGTATTGTAGTTCTCATATTCAGGGACATGCTACCAATATCCAACTGTTTGTTCAAAATCATGGTGGGTACGGGTGCCATTATTCTCTTGTGCCGTCTCCTAGTGGAGCGACTGCAATGTCTAACACAAACCATCCTTGGCAAGGCAAAAGGCCAGTCAGTGCCTCTGTGTCGCCGGTGGCAAAAAAGCTTCTTGCAGCAAGGGACCGAGGAGAGTTTATCGCCAAGTTAGAAGATGCAGAGAAAGCAGGTGGGATACAGCTAACAGAAGCTAGGTATGACCAATTAAAAGCTAAATCCACCAAGTTTAAAATGATCCTTCCTAAAGCTACTTGGATGATGATAAAAAACCAGCGCATGGCCGTAATCACCGCAGACGCAATCCGAACTTCTCTTACTTCTGACCATAGTAGAGAGGCCGACTATCAAGAAAAAAGATAACCTAGCGCTGCTATCTTTAAAGGTTAAAATTTTTTTATTTAACGATAGCAGGCTTCCGCTTCAAATTTTAATCATCATAGAAAATTCAGCATCGAACACTTTTTGGTCTTGCTTAACCATCAAACATTTTATGGCAAACCGCTCATACCATTATCAGCACAAGGCAAAGAAGGTCTTTCTCCTTTGGCCATGATTATGAAAAATGGCTAGCCAAAGTAAAAAGACTAGTTTAATTAAGAAGCTTTTGTTAAACTTAATGCTGTTAACAGATACATAAGGATGGTGTTTATGGAAAAATCAACTGGGATTAAAATCAGTAGCGTGTTCTTAACTGCTTTGGCATTATTGAATTTTAGAGCAGCAGTTGCTGGGACTGTCTCATGTCCATATGAAGGTTATCAAGCCTGCTTAAACTATTGCCAAGAAAAAGGTGAGAAGGTAGTAAGTCGTCAGTCTGGTGTCACTTACTATTCTTGTCAAAATAATATTGATGGAGCACCTGCTCCAACGGCAAACCAAAAGCAAGTTTGGCAAACCCAAAAAGTCCGTGCTGCTAGGTCGCCAATAGTGCAAAATCTCCTTAGGACAAATAACCGAGAAGATTTTATTACTAATTTGAAAAATGCGGAGAAAAATGCAGAAAAAACCGGTGAAATAGTAGTAACAGAAAACACATACAATCAATTAAAAGCTAGATTTCCTAAGTTTTATATGACACCTCCTAAAGCTAATTTGGTGACGATTAACGGTCAGCGCTCCGCCGTAATATCAAAGGATGAGATCCGAGTCTCTCTTGCTTCTGCCTATAGTCGTAGCAACACCGAGCGTAAAGAAGAAAGATGACCCTAGCTCTGCATGGTTTTTAACTCAAAGTCTTCAGCGGATAATTTAACGCTCTGCCTTGAATAAAAAACCACCGCAGGGTGGGGGAAGCGCCTACCAAGGGGGCTTGCAGTCACCTTGGTGCGCGGGTTGCTAGCGCTCCGTCCATTTTTCCGATTTCTTTTCCGCTGTTAACCATTAAAGAAAACCCAGCATTAAAAACGTTTTAGTCTTGCACTTGATAAGTTCTCCTGTAAGCTTAACCATCAAACATTTTATGGCAAACCTCTCATGTTATTGCCAACACAAGGCGAAGAAGGCTTTTCTTCTTTGACAATGATTATGAGAAATCGCTAGCCAAAGTAAAAAGGCTAGTTTAATCAAGAAGCTTTTGTTAAACTTAATGCTGTTAACAGATACGTAAGGATGGTGTTTATGGAAAAATCAAATGAGATTAAAATCAGTAGCGTTTTCTTAACTGCTTTAGTTTTAGTAAGTTTTAGAACAGCTGCGGCGTCGCAATCAGTAGTAAAGTGTTATAAGCCTCAAACTTCCTATTACGCTTGTCCGGGGTCGTCAGATATAAGTGCTGGCCCCTGGTGTGATCCTCATCCTACAGCTTCCGGAGAATACTCTTGTAATCGACTCAAGTATCTGGCAGCGCATCCTTGGCTTGCAGATCCAAGCAAAAAAAAACATATTAGGCTTAGCACTACTTCCTCTGTGTCGCCGCTAGTAAAGAAACTTCTTGCAGAAACTAAGCGAGAGGACTTTATTGCTGTGTTCGAAGAGGCTGGAAAAGCTGGTGGGGTAATAGTAAACCAAGTATCATATCCCCAGCTAACTGCGAAGGCTAATAGTTTTGGAATTAAACTTTTCGCAGTGCCAGTAAGCAAAGATTTGTATAAGATAGGGATAAAGTCAGACACAGCCAAAGTTTCTGATTCTTCTGATCATGGCCGTATCGATAGCGATAGGATAGAAAGATAATCTTATGTATCCGTAGCTCTGCGACTACTAAAAATTAATTTTTTTTACTTGGCAGCCGCAGGCTTCCGCTTTAAATTTTGATCATCATAGAAAATTCAGCATTAAACACTTTTGGTGTCTTGCGCTTGATAAATTATCCGGTAAACTTAACGATCAATTATTTTTTAATGGAGCCTAACGTTGGACCATTTAACGGAATTAGAAAATCGCAGTATTTATATTCTGCGCGAAGCTTATAGTCAATTTAAAAACCTTTGCATGCTTTGGTCAATTGGCAAAGATAGTACGGTTTTATTATGGCTTGCCAGAAAAGCTTTTTTTGGCCACATTCCTTTTCCGCTGGTACACATTGATACCGCCTACAAAATCCCTGAAATGATTGAGTACCGAGACCGCTTGGCCAAGGCATGGGGTTTGAATATGATTTATGGCCAAAACGAACTAGCTTTGCAAGAAAAGAATACTTTTCCTGATGGAAAAATTGATAGAATCAATTGCTGCCGCTTATTAAAAACAGAAGCATTAAAGCAAACACTGAGTGGTGAAGGAAAACGTTATCGATTAAATCATGCAACAGGGCAATACGAAGTTGATACTAACAATGAACCTTATACAGGCGTGATTGTGGGCGTGCGCTCAGACGAAGAAGGCAGCCGTTCTAAAGAAAGATACTTTTCTCCTCGCGATAAAAATAACGATTGGCATATTGGGGATCAGCCACCTGAATTTTGGAACCAATTCAAAACCGATTTTGCACCGGGCACGCATGTTCGGGTCCACCCTTTGCTGGATTGGACAGAATTAAATATTTGGGAATATATTCAGCGTGAACAAATTCCTACTGTTTCTTTATATTATGATCAAGGCGAAACCAAACGTTATCGCTCTTTAGGCTGCTGGCCATGTACCAAGCCTGTGGAATCCATCTCTAAAAATGTTGCAGAAATTATTTTAGAATTAAAAAGCGGCCAATTTGCTAATATTGCAGAAAGAGCAGGGCGCGCACAAGATAAAGAAGACGGTGGTGGGCTGGAAACCCTGCGCAAAGAAGGATACATGTGATGCAAGAGGAATTAATGAATATCGTGGTAGTAGGTCACGTAGATCATGGCAAGAGCACAATTATTGGTCGTTTGCTCGCCGACACGCATAGCTTGCCCCAAGGAAAATTAGAACAAGTTAAAGCAAATTGTGAGCGAAACTCCAAACCTTTTGAATATGCTTTTTTGCTTGACGCCTTAAAAGATGAACAAGCACAAGGTATTACCATTGACCTTGCTCGCTGCTTTTTTAAAACTTCCCAAAGAAAATATTTAATTTTAGATGCGCCAGGTCATAGCGAATTTTTAAAGAATATGATTACGGGTGCCGCCCATGCAGAAGCAGCTTTATTAGTGATTGACGCTAATGAAGGGATTCAAGAAAACTCTAAACGCCATGCTTATATGCTATCAATGTTGGGTATAAAGCAGCTTTTAGTCGTCGTGAATAAAATGGATTTAATCCAATATAGCCAAGAAAAATTTAATCGAATTGTTGCCGATTATCGATTATTTTTAAATCACATTGGCTTAACGCCTGTTAATTTTATCCCTGTTAGTGGCATGCAAGGCGATTCCATTGTTGCTTTATCTAAAAATATTCCTTGGTATCAACAACAAACTGTTTTAGAAACTATCGATAGCTTTCAAAAATCGCAACCCCTAACGCAAAAAGCTTTTCGCATGCCGGTGCAAGATATTTATAAATTTACGAAAAAGCAAGATGATCGGCGTATCGTTGCCGGCCGAATAGAATCTGGCCAAGTTAGCGTTGGCGATAAAGTAATTTTTTATCCTTCTGGCAAAATGAGCACGATAGCTTCGATTGAAGCTTTTAACGCACCTAAAAAGCTTCAATCGATTGAAGCGGGTTATTCCATAGGTTTTACGTTAGCAGAACAGATTTATATTAAGCGAGGGGATTTGCTCGTTAAAGAACATGAACAAAAGCCAGAGATTGCCTCAAGGATTCAAGTAAGCTTATTTTGGCTTGGCAAATCGCCTTTAGTGATGGGCAAAGAATATTATTTAAAACTAGGCACAACAAAAGTCCGTGCGCATTTGGAAAAAGTCCTTCATGTTATGAATGCAGCTTCTCTTGAATCCAAAGCATCTACCACTGTCCAAAGTCATGAGGTTGCAGTATGTCTTTTAAAACTGCACTCTCCAATTGCCTTTGACCGGCCTGAAAATAATGAACTGACCAGTCGATTTGTGCTTGTCGATAATTATGATATTGCTGGTGGCGGCATTATTCAGCATGCATTAGAAGATAATACCGATTGGATGAGAGAAAAAATTCAAGAGCGCAATGCCAATTGGATAACCAGCGATATTTCGCGCGAAGAGCGGGCAGAAAAATATGGGCAATATCCTTCATTAATTATTATTACGGGTCAGAAGGGGAGTGGTAGAAAAACTTTAGCTAAAAGCTTGGAGCGTGCTTTATTTGCTCAGGGCAAAAAAGTGTATTACTTAGGCATTGGCAATGTTATTTATGGTGTTGATGCGGATATTAAAAACACGGCACAAGAAACCCGCATTGAGCATTTAAGACGCTTTTCTGAAGTGTTAAATATTTTATTAGATGCTGGACAGATCGTCATCATTACCGCACTTAATTTGACACAAGATGAAGTCAATTTTATTAAAGAAGCGACTTTATGTCAGCGCTTATTTAAAATTTGGATGGGTCAAGAAAAAACCAC
This sequence comes from Gammaproteobacteria bacterium, assembly GCA_021323555.1. The sequence goes on from JAJONP010000053.1 coordinate 10,228, forward strand.
GGATATCCAAGAAAATCTATGGATAAAAGATAAGTTGATTAGCCCAGAGGAATTAGTCAATATTCAAATGTCGTTAAAAAATAAAATCAATGTAAGTGAGTAAGCTTTGAAAAATATTTATTGGCAAGAAAACAGTATTAGCCAGCAAGAGCGATATAGCTTATTGAAGCAACGCGGCATTGTGGTATGGCTTACTGGCTTATCTGGTGCAGGAAAATCAACCCTTGCTTTTGCATTGCAAAAAAAACTTTATGAGGCAGCTTATTTGACCTATTGCCTTGATGGTGATAATTTGCGCCATGGTTTAAATTCTGATTTAGGATTTAGTAACCAAGACCGTAAAGAAAATATCCGCCGTATCGCAGAAGTGGCCGCTTTATTTAAAGATGCTGGCATAGTTACACTCGTCTCATGTATTTCTCCTCACGAAGAAATGCGTGAATTTGCAAAGAAGCTTATTGGCCATGAAAGTTTCATTGAAGTCTATGTCAAAGCTTCATTAGCCACTTGTCAAAAGCGTGATGTTAAAGGCTTATATGCAAAAGCACAGGAAAATAATATCACAGATTTTACAGGCATTTCCTCTGGTTACGAAGAACCACGTCATGCGGATATCACCATAGATACTGACCTGCAAGATTTAGCCAGTTCAGTTTCCACTATTTTTGACCATTTAATCACATTAATTAAGTGTGTAGATTAGTTTTACATGGCACTATTTTGCTCTGCTAAGTTGTTTGTAATCTAGCTTGAAGCATAGCAAAAATTTAGCTTCGTGATTCAAAAATAAAAAAACTTCTTGCTTTTACCATGCAAAATTAGGATAGGTAACTTGAGCTTTTAAATAAGCAAGTCAATTGCTTAGTTGGTATTAAAATCAACTCATCAAAAAACAGATGCCGCCGCTAAGCAGTAAGAATAACTTAATAACTTCTAAGAATCCGTACAACACATGAACTTTGTCCTTACCAGGCTCTTTATTGGCAATAATGAGCTCAGCTCGCTGATTTAATTTTGGAAATAGCCAGAATACTTGTAGGCTTAATAAAGCACCAAGCAGTAAAGGCACCAGAAAATAACTTTTTGCAACAGCTGCGAACAATATCACGGCTAGTAAAATTATTAAGAATCCCCATTGCGCATTTTGCGAAGCACGAAAAACAGTGCGGCCAACATCTAAGCCCACTGCTTTAGTTAAGCTTGGTGCTTTAAACTTTACCCAAGCTTCTAAGAAAGAAATGCCCAAAACCATGCCTGCCCAAAGCAGTAAGATCATAGCGGCTAATAAATGTCCTAGCATAAAATAACCTTATCAATTTTGTAAAACGCTAATGTGATTCCTTTACCATGCCATACTTTAATGACTGGGCAATTAAAGTTGCTTTTTCAATAATCTCTTTGGCTGCTTCAGGTGGTAAATGTTTAGGAGCTTCTTCTTGAAAGAGGGCAAGCCAACGTGAAAAATGAGCATCTTGTATGTCCACTTGTTGACCAATTAAAACATGCTTCATATAGGCATTACCGTGATATTCATTCGTCTTCAACATGATGTTATTCCAAAACTTGCACAATAAAGGAATATGGTGTTCCCAATCAACTTGAGCGGTGTTATTGAAAATTGGCCCTAACACATCATCTTTTTGTACACGTTGGTAGAAATGGATGACCAGTTTTTCAATATGCGCTTTAGTGAGTTCAGTCATATTTGCTTACCTCTAATGAGTTTGAGAATAAATTTCAACGCGCAATAATAATTTTTTTTGTTAGAAAAAGGCTAGAAAATTTTGCGCATATTATAGCATAAGCCCATGCTTAGCTTTAGATTTTTTTACCAAGAGGCAATTCAATATTATTATGAGACACGAGCTTTGGCGCGCAATAAAGTATAAGCAGCTAAATTCTTTATTCTTTGTAGTCGTAATTGTTTTTGGCTCATGCATAGCTTGAAAATAATCCACCACTAAATCTCGGTACAAAAATTGCAATATTCTCACAGGTTAAAGTAATTTTAGAGGTATATTATGACGCCAGGTGAAATGAAAGCAGAGTTTCAAAAATTAGAGAGAGAACTGAGCCAGCATCTTCCAGAGACAGATACTCAATCTCTTTTTGCACTCATTAACGAAGTTATCTTACTCAATATTGACATGCTAGAAAGTATATCCACGCAAGAACATGACGCTACGCACGATACCATACTGAGGCATAATTATGAAATTGAGGACATTGAAAGCGTCCAACAAGAGCTATTTGATGGCCAGGATGCTCTTAGTCCAACGATAAAATCAACCCTAGAAGAAATTATAGAAAAGTCAGGGCAAAAGCCGGAACTTGTAAGCATTTGTAAACAAATAGAAGCATTGTCGGCAGAAGGTATAAAAAGGTTGGAGGAATTACTTGATGAATTGCTTAAGGAGCATAGTAGAAATCAGCAAGAATTATCAAGAGGCTCTAGGCTATAAATTAAAGGATTTGATATAAAAGGGCTTTATATATAATAATAAATGTAATTAGTGAAATTACCGCGCTTTTTAATACAGACAAAATTAACAAGCATGGTGGTAGTAGCCATTTTTGGTTATAGGCTGATTCCTTATGCGTTCCAGAAAGTTTTTTAATTTCATCTAAAAAATAGCTTTGGAAATTCATCTCATGAATCGGATCAGAAAGAAAAATATGCCCGGAATTTTCACGTAATTGACTATATTCTTCGCCTGCGGCTTTAAACATATATTCCAAGCCTGTCTCTGGATTTATGGTCAGTAAATTACCGACAAGACAAATAGATTTTGAATTAGCCCCCGTATCCCCACCATTAGGTGTGATTATCAGAATAATCACACCTAATGGGTCTACCACAGCCGGCGAATTCAAACAATAAGTGCAATTACCTATTCAAATTTTAAACGCGTTTTTAAAACAACAAAATCTAGTTTAATTATCTGTGAAATAAG
>JAJONP010000210.1 GCA_021323555.1 Gammaproteobacteria bacterium
GTCATATCAAAATAGTCCTGTAGCCATTAGAAACCACGAGATTTTACAGCAATTGAGAAATGTCCTCTTGCATACAGCAATGACTTCCGATTATAAAAAACCAGGCCGGTTGCAAACCATGCTAGAAGCGGTAGATAGCCATTTATATACAGCGATTCAAGCTGAACCCAAGTTGCAACAGCAATACGTATTACAAGATAAATATGCTCGATATTTTAATACATTCTATAGTTCTGAGCAAAAAGAAAATACACTTGCTTTTATGCGCGCTCTGACGATGGTAGAAACGCATTTGCTCAATGCGGATGATGAAACGATTATTGAATTTTATAAAAATAATCCTATGTACGGGATCATCGCTCAAAAGCGCAGTGATGTTGAAAAAGAAGAAAATAATCTACCCGGACAAAAAGGCGTGAAAGTCCGTATAGAGGATCTCAAAGCAGAGTGGATAAAGAATGGTGCACACACTATAGGACAGTTAAAAGTACTGGCCCCTGCGCTGTTTGCAGAGTATGATCTACAATTTTTAGCAGCGGGGAATAATATCACTTGGCGGTTAAAGAATAAAAATAGTGGCGAATACCTAATACTGAGAGCTTCAAAGCAAAAGCTGACCAATCTTGATCATATTGCTACTTTGAAAAATACGCCTGGCGGCGAATATTTTTCACCGGAATACGTTACGCTCGTTGGCGCTATCGACCAGGGTGATCGTATGGAGGATTATACCTTAAGCCTTATTAAATATTGCTCTAGAGGCAATTTGCAGCATGTTAGAAAAAATATTCCTACAGAAGACAACGCCTTAATCCAAAAAGAAGCGATTCACTTATTGTCATCGGTTTTCGCTTTTTGTGAAAACTTGATAGATGAAAATGGGTATTTCACAGATGGCAAGCTTTCAAATTTTCTGGTGGGTGAACTTTCAGATTTAAAATCCTTACGGGTTTGTGCAGAAGGCGATAATGTGCATAGTTTAAGCAGGGATGATATCACGGGAGATATTACGCCATTATATGCACCACCGGAGTGGGAGGGTAACTATGAAGTAATGGAAGGTTCTTCTTTGCCCGATCGTAATGCACATAAACCCGGAAAGATTTATTATGATAATACCACACGTCAATATAGTCTCCTAGGCTATAATGGGGAATTTTATCAAGGGCTGTTGGAAGAGCTAGGGGAGAGGAAAAAACAGGGAAGCGCCATTAAAAAAATTGAGAAAGAGATACGGTACGATATGGATAAATTCATGTCGTATCAATTGGGGCTTGCTCTATACGATTTCCTAACGGGTTTAACCATTACACTAGAAGGTGAAACTGCCGCCGAGCGTAATGGAGCGAGAGCAGAGGCGCTTGAACAGTTAAAAACATTCAAAGAAAGCGGCAAGTTTGATTATAGTGCCGCAGTGTTTCAAGGTTCTGAAGGCCAGGTGCTTCGCGAATTATGCACAGCACTACTCAAAACAAATCCTAAAGAAAGAATGTCGGTTAAAGAGGCAGTTTCTAAATTAACCGTAATGAAGAGGGAGGGCGCTAAAGCACAAGCGTTACACAGTTTGCATGAAGCTGCTTACCTGAGTTCGCAGTCTATGCTGCAAGATGCCATGGGTCGTTATAAAGCCCATAACGAACAGTTTAATTCAGATCCTAATTTTTCACAAACATATCAACGGATGAAGCTTTTCCAGCAAGAGATAGCTGAGGCTAAAATGGTTACGCAAGACACGGCCTTTTTAGCACACGCTTTGGAGGCTGAGGCTTTAAGATTAAAAACGTGGGTGCAGCATGCAGCCGCGCAACCACAAAAAGCCGAGCATTTTTATCCGCATTATGCTAAGAGTTTACTCAACGAAGGATTTACAGCGCATCTACGGGGCTGTGCGCATACCGTGCGCCAATTATCCACAGCAGAAGTGGATCCGCATCAGGCCTCAGAAAAGAACTCAATGTTAAATGAGATCACGGCTATTCATGATGGATTAGAATCTAAGATGAATGTGTTTCTCCATGCACATAATAATGATGTAGCGGTGACACCTATTGTAGAATTTGCCAAGCTTTTTGAAGCGGCTTCTAAACTGAAATCCTATATAGAAGTGCTAAAGATGAACTTTTCTGAACTGCGACTAGAAGATTATCAGGAAGTCCAAAAACATTTAGCTGCCTTGGGGACTCAGTCTACAACCCCTGAAGCGTTGGCACAAAATTTAAAAAAGGAAGCGCTGTATTTGCACAGTATTTCTTATTGTAAACACGATGAAGCGCAAGGCGTTCCCGCCTATTTGATAGCATTACGCCAGTCCCTAAGCTATCATTTTTTGGAAAAAACCCCTAATATCACAGATAATTTCTCACAGAACCTAGAACAATATCTAGCTACTCTTTTTAAACCAGAAGAGGGCAATGGCGCAGATTTAATGATGCATGCTAAGCGCTATGAACAAAAGCTTGCTGGGAAGGAATATGGTAAGGCTTACGTAGAAGCGTTAGAAGTGAATAGGCAGGTCACGAGGCTTTATACCAAACTTTTAGGGGATGATAGCAAAGATCCTATTGTTGCAGAAATGAAAGCGTTACGAGCCGAGATGAATGAAGCGCTTAAAAGCGGTATTGTGGATCATCGAGGTTCAGCAGAAACCTTACAAAAGGTCAATTTAGAACTGATCAATTCGATCGGCTACCTTGCAGGGCCTAGGGTATCTTCATTTAAACCTGTTCATAAGAAAGAAGAGTGGCAACAATTAAAAGAAGACAGCGTTAATGTCGCTTCTACTAAAAAGAAATGGGCTCAGCGTGTATTGATGGGGGTCGCGATGCCGTTGGCTCTAGTGCTCATGGTAGGAACCGGTGGCGTATTAGCCGTGCCCAGTATAGCGGCAGAGATTGCCTCTGCAGTGTCTCCGACCATAGCGAATTCAGCAGCCAATTTAGTGAGCTTCAGTTCTATTTGGGCTAGGGCAAAGGTGGTATTTTCAGGGAGTAAAGCGGTTAAAGACTCAGACGACTTATTCAACACAGCCGCAGGCGTAGCGCATAACCTGGTTAAGCCTGCTGTTAAGGCTGGGGCGCAAGAAGTGAGTGAGAGTCATCCTAATAAGCTTGCAGCGCCAGTCTTATCGCCCAATCACAGTGGTTTATTTCATCATGGTGAAGGACATCCTGTGCAGAAGCAAAAAGAGGGCGATTCCGAGGGGGATTCGGGTGCTCATCCAATACATAAGTAGTAATGAGGATCTACGAT
>JAJONP010000211.1 GCA_021323555.1 Gammaproteobacteria bacterium
ATACGCTTGTTTAGTACCTTTATAACGTGCTAATTCTAAATATTGACGCAAAATCTCAAGAGAAGTTTCCTGATACTTTTTGAGTTTAATCATGTTATACTGCCTGGTTAAAATGCTATATTACGGTTCATTCCTGTATCTGGGGTTATATTAAGAGATAAATCCAATAAATTTTTCTTTTAATCTTTGAGATGCTTATTGTCATTGTTAACGTGCCTTTATATCGTAAGGGGTTTGTTTGAAGATGATCTGTCGTTCGATTAGTTGAGCGGCGCCAAGACGGCTGATTTCACCATAAATAACTTTTGGTCCATTATGATCGGGAACAGTTTCTAAAGTTTTACTGGTCAAAACGTTTCCAGCTTGAGGACGTTTATCGCCCAGAATGCCGTTATAAAGGAGGTAATAAGCCACTCCATTATGGAAACCAAGCAAAGGGGAGTCTGCATTTCCAAGATAGGGGGTACGAGTTTCAGAAAACCATATATGTGCTGCTAGATGAGCAAACCGGATCTCAGGATTAATCCGCCCATCTTCATCAAAAATCGCTTCACCGAGATAATAGTAACGGAAACCACTGCCACCTTGCCAATTGACATCTTTGGAAATACCACCTTGTTCACCCTCGATAACTTTTTGTAGTCGTACAGCGCAATGTGTTTTCGCATGTTCTCCCATTTCAATACCAATATAGCGGCGTCCCATTTTATGAGCAACAGCAGCAGTTGTGCCCGAGCCGAGAAAAGAGTCGAGTACAAGATCATTTTCACTAGTAGCTAGAGTAAAAATTCGCTGAATAAGTTTTTCGGGTTTTGGCGTTGAGAATAAATTATTTTGATTTTCAAAAAGTTTTCTTATTTCAGATTTTGCTTGGATATTATGTCCAGAATCTTGATGTAACCACAGGGTTGTTGGGACTACGCCTTGCTGTACTTCAGATAGGAATTTTTTTTCATATGGTCGAGAAGTTCCATCCTTACCAAACCATATACGATTATCTATTAATAGTTCCTCATACTTTTCCTTTGAAACAACCCAACAACGGCTTGGTGGGGGTCTAAAGTCTCTACCTTGGGGAGAAGTAATAATGTAATCATTTTTCTCAGAGTATGTTTTAACTGACAAATTTGTTGAGTACCATGGACCTCTAGGATCATTGTCTGGATTTTTATATTTACTGTTGAGTTCTTGGCTTCTTGGTAATAAATTTACTTTCCATACATCTTTATTTTTAGCGTAACACAACACTGTATCATGTACGTCTGAAATATAGCGTGCGTCATTGGATGCAGCATATTTCTTCTGCCATATACAATTGGCTACAAAGTTTTTTCTGCCAAAAATCTCGTCCATAATAACTTTTAAATAGTGGCTTTCATTGTCATCAATTGTTGCCCATATGCTTCCATCTTCCGATAGTAGTTCACGTAAAAGTTCTAAGCGTGGATACATCATCTCAAGCCATTTTGTATGTTCTAGATTATCATCGTAATGTTCAAATGCGCTTTTTGTATTGTAGGGAGGATCAATAAAGATACACTTTATTTTACTGGCATAATAAGGCAACAGAGCCTTTAGCGCATCCAGGTTATCCCCCTGTACCAACATGTTTTCTGTTTTAGGATCACCATAAGACAACTTAGGATCAGCTTTTAACAAGCGGTAAGGCGCACGCCCCACTTCCCTGATGCTTTTTTCTCTATTCAGCCAGTGTAAAATTGGCATTATTCTTTATCCTTACTGTCTTTGCTATTGAGATTGAATTTTGTCCCGTATGTGCATTCATATGAAAAACTAGCATCAAATTTATCAGTAAAATCTTGGTAAGGTTTTTTATCGAATTGCCTGTGCATAGATATTGGATCCTGAGTATAGTTGCCTTTTTTTCCTGCCGGAAAGCGAATATGCCGGTAGGTGAGCTAATTCTATCGCTATCGTCTTTACTAATCCACTTATTGATGAGAAAATATATGTTGTTATTTATATCCTATAGAAATGGCTAGCGAAATAAAAGCTTACTTAGAAATTTAATGGGTTGTAAGTGTCAACTCAATCTTTAATCCATTGGGTGAAGGTTCAATTCCTTCACTGGCCTCATTCGCTGCCGTGCGAAACGCGCTACGAGGGGATGCCTTAGCATAGCTCGTGAAAGCGAAACCAGGCAGATAAAAGTATGTAGGGAAGAGATAAGTCTATATGATAAAGGAGTTCATACCAATGATTAAGGAGCTAGGAATTCTTAAGACGTTACTTGAATTACTCATTGTATCAATTCCGACAGTAGGTATTAGTGTATGGTGGAACCAGAAGAATAAAAAAAAGGATAAGAGAAAAGAAGACATTAAGAATGCGCGTAACGTATTAATCCTTTTAAATACTCGATCAGATATATTGAAATCTCTAAAAGCACATTTTGAAAACAACAAATATGGTCATTATCCTGATTTAATATCGAGTAAGGAAGGTCTATTGTTAGAAGACGATATTTTGAAATTAAGAAACAATGACAGAATACCGCCAAGTTTATCTGAATGGATTATAAGAGAAGAGGGCTTGTTTAAAGAAGTGCTAGGTCGACTAGAAAGCTACCATCAGCGTTATTATGAGTTAGAAAGTAATCTGCCAGGGCGACCTCCTATAGGGCATCCAGGAAGAGAGTCATATAGACCACCTGATGCATATTTTTTAGGAGATAAGAGGCTACAGGAATGTAAAAGTGGAATTCTTGAAAAAATAAAAAATTCAAATTTAGATAATATTCGGACTGAATTAGCTAATCACTTAAATAACAAAGCATCCTGATTCCAATTTTAAACATTATTAAATTACAACAATAAGTCAAGAGAGATTTCTCGCTTTTTTGAAAATGGGTGCTATAAAGTCACTTATAACCGCTATAGCTTCTTCAAGCGGTGTTAAGGTGATTTGGTTTTTTGTTGAAAATGCTTGCCATTGTAATTGCTTTGTTTTTTCACTCGAAAATTCATCTGTTAGGCCAATTGGCAATTTTTCTGGAATAGGGAAGTTACGGCGAGTAAAAGTTGATTTGACTGCTTGAGCTAATATCTCTCTATCGAGGTCTTGCGTTTGAATTAAAATAAGCAAATCAAGATAATCTTTTATTCGACTATTCGTCATACCAAATAAGCAAATGGCATGTAGTTTTTCTGCTATGGTGGTATAAACGGGATAGGTTAACAATTGTGGTACCGGCAAATCAGATAATAAAACAGGGTAATTTTCTG
>JAJONP010000212.1 GCA_021323555.1 Gammaproteobacteria bacterium
AGCCAGCAAATGGATAATCTTGCTCTATTAGCAATCGCTTTTGTACAAGTTGGTAATCAGAAACGGGCAAGAGAGCTTATAGGACAAATACAAAACGAAAGTCTAGGTTATGACAGGGCGCCAAAAAAAGATGCTCAATATGCTATGTGGCAGGAATTGTTGATAAAAGCTAATACTGTTGATCCTAAGCATCGTGCTGATCGGATTAGTTTTTTAATGAGACAAGTACGGGGAATGATGAAAACTGAAGGTCGTCTTGCTGCTCCTCGTCTTGCTTCCCCATTGATTATTGAAGCCACGTTGTATAATGCTAAAGCAGGATTGGAAGTTGCTCGTATTTTATGCGAAGAAAATGTGATTAGTGGGGCTGGTTTAACCAATGCTCTATTACTGGCTATAGTAAAGCGTCGTAAAGATTTGGCAATGGTTTGTGGAGTCACTTGGTGTTTCTTATGTCTGCCTTATTATAAGACTCCACATTATTTTACTCAAAATCATCCGGATGATTTTATTAAGGCCGTGGTTACTTTAGTGCCTGAAGAAGAGATTAGTGCTTTAGTAGAAATCCTTCGGGTAAGGATTGAATCTGAAAGTGTAATTGAGGAACGATATGCGTTTTTGCAAAAATTATATTTGGCAGCTAAGGGGCGGGGTTATACACACATAACACTTACTGACGCCTTACAACGTTGGCGTGTAGAAATCCCTCAAACAGAATCTTCCTCGACAATATATAATGAGGAGGTAAATCTATCTGATTTAAAGACTACATTAGAAAAAGAAAATACGCCCACTGAAAATGCAGCCGAAATAAGAAAAACTTTTTATCAACTAGAGTCTTGTTTAAATTTTAAAGAGGCGTGTGAAATTTTTGAACGCTCTATGGTTTTACAAAAGGATTCCCGCTCACAGTTTCAACTCATCCGCCTAGCTTTAAAAGCGGGAGATAAAAAATACGCTCGCTCTCTTTTGGATAAATATGATATTGAGTCTGACGAGTTTGCTAGTTGGACAGAAGGAAGCAGGGGAAGCAAACTGCAATACTTTCGTGCACTTATAGAATTAGAAGGCCCACATGTACATTCAGAAGCATACCAAGATTTTGTTAATTCGATGTTGATGGATATGTCAGCTATAAGAGGAGCGAATCTAAATATCGATGAGATCTTGCCATTAATACATCCCTCACCTGACTGGCCAGCAATATGGGAGCTATTAGCAGAACAACTTAGTACGACACGGGAATATGCTATAGGCCAATCTTTTGAAGTCGGCTCGACAGGGACAGAAGAAGAAGTGATAGCGGCATTATTTCAAGAAGCCGCGACCATTCCATTACCCGAGTTACAACAGCACTTCAAGATGGGAGCCTTTGAGCTATTAACCACTCTCTCTGGAAAAACTGTTTTCCAGGAGTTAGTAAATATGCTGTTGTCAGGTATTAAAGAAGAACCAGCTCAAGGATTAACACTTTTACTTTATGATGATCAAGATACCTTTTCCACACACTTCAAAAAGAAAGTTGCTACCTTAGCAAACCATCCAGATTACGCTGTAGCTGAGATGGCTTCATTTCTATCAAAGCGTTGGAAACAGAAGGTGGTTATTATAGAAAATGAACTACCTCCCCTTTACAATCTTACATTACTAAGTCCTACTGAAGATAATATAAAAGCAGAGTTGGTTATAGATTGTTTTGATGAATTAATAGACGCGTTTGCTTTTTTAATAATAGACAAGTTAGTGCGATCCCCTATAACAGCTAATCATATCAACTTAAAGGTTCACAGGCTCCTGCAGGAATGGAGTAAGTCAAATCTCTTAGGGAAAATCGACCCCGTTAGTCTTGAGAATAAACTTAATTGTCTAAAAATGCGGATGAGTTACTGGAAACCTGCTTTTATAGCAATAGGTAGAGCTTTGCGTTATGTGGCCGGTGAATTGAGACAAGCAGGGATGATTTCAGCAGATGAAACTTCTGAATTACTCTATAAGATGAACTATTCTGTTTCTCCTTTAGTTCCAATGATAGCCACCATTAGGCCACCGTTTATTCCTAGATTAGCTCCCCCTGAGAAAAAGTGGGCAGATAAAGATCAAGGAGAAAAATGGGTAAATGGAGTTGATGAGGATATTTTACAATTAGGAATAGAAAAAGGAGAAGTCGTAATTGCGGAGATTACAACTTTTGAGGCTAGAAGGGTCCATAGCTCATGTTATAGCTCAGAACGAATACGAGCTCCTTTTTTGGATGTAGGCAATCATATCGAAATGGAAAATTGGATTAACCTGTTTCCTAAAGCAATATGGAGAAATGGGTCTTGGAGCCAACCAAAAGAATCGGCAACCACCATCGTGCGTAGCATTACCTCAATTTATTTTCCAGAAATCCCTGCATGTGAGTTTATTATTTGTCCAAATTGGTTGCAAAGGCTACAATGGCATATAGATCCAAAAAATAGATTTATCTATTTAGATAAATCTGAGCAAATCGTAGCACGAATAGTGTGGTGGCGCGATGGCGGACCGATAGATAATAATGAAGATGTTATATGGGGGGAGGGGGTCTATCTCAGCGTAACTATTTCGGGCATCGCTCAGATTGAAGCAGTATTAGGCTGCTGTTTATCTATTACAATCCATGCAAATCGTAAATATGAGCCTGCTCGAAATGGAAGCAGGCCTTTTGCCAAGGTAATATCTGCAACAGACCTAAATAATTTTTCTCTAACCCCGCTGCCTGATAGAATTAATGAACGAGGCTGTAGTGTATCCGAAGCTCAGGATCTCACATAAGAAAGAGGGAATTCTACCTTCAGATTTGTGAAAATGGTAATATCTCCATAAAGTTGATTGGTTGATTGCGGGACTTTTGCGGGGATCAGTGCTCCCCAGTTCTCCTTTGTACGCCCTTTTTAGCAAACGCCCATGATTTTAAGACTATAAATACAATATATTAAAACAAGTTTTCGGGCTACGAACCAGGCGGTCGGGAGTTCGAATCTCTCCGGGCGCGCCAACAAATACAAAATCGTAGAATAAAAATTCATGGCTTAACCGGGCTGTTTACCCTTTAGCGGACGTTTCTACAAGACGGATTATCCAATCAAAAAGTCTTGTCTATCTTTCAAAAGAGCGGTAATATCAAAAACTTAAATAGACACAAGAAGTGCCTCATGAACTTGATAACAGCAAGCCGACAAAGTGCTTTAAGCCAAAATGCTCACCTGACCGCTGA
>JAJONP010000213.1 GCA_021323555.1 Gammaproteobacteria bacterium
ATGGGGCATATCGAAAGTGATTTAAAAGATATTATAAATCAATATAAAGATACTGTGTAAAAGTTAAATTAAAAATCCGTACTATCTAAATAGTTACAATTTTAATAATGAAAATTATTGTTTGTTTTAAACTTTTGCTTTCACCATCATTAAGTATATCTTTCAGCATTTTGTAGACGTCTGGCTGAATTATCAACGATTGTAATCCGCCCCATCCCGAGTATTGTTTTAACATATCGGGTGTAATGCTGCTTTTTTTGAGTTGGTCAATAATAAAAAAATCTTTCGTGTGTCTCCGTGGATTCATTATAGTTTTCTCCTAGTTGTTAATAAAGGGTTACGAATGCAACCCTGACTAGGCAAACGCCGATGAGTGTAACGAGTCAGGTGGGGGTGAAAGCCGTCGAGGACAACACTGTTTAGGGTGATCGCCTAAGTTGCACACGCGAAGCGCTATTAGACGACAATTCACTTTGCCCGATTGAGGGAAGAATCCCCTAAAAATTTCTTTTGGCTAAAACATCTAAAATAAAAATACTAGAGAAAATAACTCGGCTCGCTCATACCACTCGTTTTTTAACAATTTTATTTTAAAAATCTAATGTTGTAATTTTTTTAAAAAACCAGTGACAAACTCAAGACGATTCGGTAGAAGAATTGGAGCCGGTGAGAACAAAAACGGGTAGCAGTTAAACGAATTATTTGTGTTATTTATCTAAAATCCAGCGCTCATCGGCAGCAAAGAATGCTGATGAAAACAGCTCGCCTCTATCATTGTGTTCGTTGTCAGTGCCAAACGGTCATTTGCAGTCACTGCGACAGAGGAAATGTCTATTGTGGATTAGCCTGTTCACAGCAAACACGCGTCGAAAACCATCGAATAGCCAACCGCCTCTATCAAAACAGTCGGAAAGGACGCCACAACCATGCGGAACGTCAACGACGTTACCGATCGCATCAAAAAATAAAAGTGACGGATCAGGGTTCTACTGATTTACCTATTAATGATTTACTGCCCAAGAAGTTAAATGAGCATGGACCGCAGCAGGCAGGATCAATTCATTGTGATTTTTGTAGTGAAACCGTCTCGCCGTTTCTTCGTCAGAGTTATTTACACCAGACGTGAAGCGATTTACTGCGTGCTTTCTCATCTAGGTCATTAAGCCCGTCACTTCAATACAAGTGGAGAATAAATATATGACACTATCAAATCAATTAGAAGCCAACATTTTACGGTATCATCACGTGAAAAAGTGGCACAGAGGCACCCTTGCATGCCACCTACATGTAGCATCACAACGCTATAAGAGAAGACTGCTATCGCAAGCAAGAATTCCTAAAGAGAATTTCATACAACGTGACTCTGTTATCTTCCGTTTTTTATTTTTTATCCGCGATACATTAGCAAACTATCCAAGATTAACCGCTAGCCGTTTATATGAAATGGTTCATCTTGCCCTTAGTTTAAATTCGTTCAGTCATTTTTTTGTAATTAATGGAATCGTCCTACCCTTTCATATTCCCGAAATAATAGAAGGAGTTATCTGATGAGACTATATGGTTCTATACAAACATGCTTTTGGGAAAACGCAGACGCTCAGAAACTGTCTGACCAAGGAAAGTTATTAGCGACTTATTTATTGACAGGTCCGCACAGTAATATGATCGGCTGCTTTCGGCTACCCGCGGGCTATATTACGGAAGATTTAAGCTGGGATATTCAAAAAGTAAAATCGGCTTTTCAGGAACTACATAAGCTGCGGTTTATTACACGCGATGAAACATCGGGGTGGCTATTAATCCATAATTTTTTAAGATGGAATCCTATCCAAAACCCCAAACAGGCAAAGGGAATTCAAAAATTATTTGATGCAGTTCCTCTTCAATCCACGGTATCGAAACCCTTGATACAGGGTTTATTAAACCATGGAAAATATTTTTCTGACGAGTTTAGTACACGTTTGGATACCCTCGCTACTGAAAATGGACAGGGTATCAATACAGTAATCAAAAAACGGCGCGCAGATCAGGATCAGGATCAGGATCAGGATCAGGATCAGGATCAGGATCAGAACCAAGACCAGAATCAGAATCAGAAAGATATATTCCTGTCTGAAAAATCTCTTTCAAAAAATATTCCTGGGTCTTGTCTGAGGAGACAAGCCATCGAAATTTTACAATTCTTAAATGAAAAAACGAAACGTGCCTATCGACCTGTAGATTCAAACATAAAACTTATTATCGCAAGACTAAAGTCGGGCGCCACCATGATGGATTGTCGTCAGGTGATCGCGAAAAAAACACGTGAGTGGAAAGGAAATGACAAAATGGCTGAATATTTGCGACCCGCGACATTGTTTAATGCGACTAAGTTTGAGCAGTATTTGGGTGAATTGGTAGAGCCTAGCAAGGAGGATGAAACACATGAACGAATGTCCTGATTGTGGAAAATCACTTGCCATTCGAGCGAAGCGCTGCTCGTGTGGGTGGGTCAAGATAGAGCAGAAAAAACCTATTATCAAAGATTATCAATGTCAGTACGGCATCGAAAATCAACGCTGTCCGCTACCAGGGACAATTTGCCCTTCCCCTTATAGTGACAGTCCTTGGTATTGCGCAACACATTGGCACAAACAACTTTTTGAAGGAGTTAAAAAATGACAGAAATAATGAATAAATCCCCCAAAGTACAAAAACGTATTAATGCGATTAAGACCGATATAGAACACTATCTTAACAGCATCAAACGGCTTAAAGCATTTTTGAAATATCAGCAGGAGATAGATCGCGCCCCTTATGCGCCACGGATTATTAAATACAACCGCATCCCACGAAGTGAAAAAATCTTTCAATGGACGCTGCAAAATATTACGACTCAAATGAAATTTCTGGAAGTAGAACTGGAAACCCTCATCAAGTACGGTCAAGAGGTGTGACATGAATAAACCCTACAAAGAAGAAGAGTTTATGGCGTATGTAGAAAGACGTCTTGACCATTGGGCTAAATGGTTTAACAGTAGCAATCATTATGGCTTGGGTTTTCGTTCAGAAACCATTGAGCATGTGCTAATGACAGTCGGTATCATGATAAAAAGCACAGATATTAAGCCACTCCCTTCAGACGAAGAGGCGGAAGAGATAGAACAGCTCGTCAGAGAAATGGCTTGTCATAATAGCAAAATGGCAGATGCATTACGTATCCATTATTTTGATAGAAAAAAAGCACGTGACC
>JAJONP010000054.1 GCA_021323555.1 Gammaproteobacteria bacterium
ATATAAACGGATATGATCGGCTAACAATAGAGGCAAGAAACAAACTTTCAACCTATATCGCTACTGACTCTGTTATTGCTAAACAACTTCTAGACATCGATCAAGGCATTGAGGAGAATCCTGATCAAAACAAGGTATCAGCACTGGCTGAACAATTAAAATCCTTAGAAACAGCTTTAAAAGAATTCCAAACTATTTGTGAGCTTCCTGGTGGACTTCTTTTAATGGAAAAAATCACCCATGCATATCAAACAATCGCGCTCGCGCATATACATATTGCAGCTAAAAATTACCAGGAAAATCCCTCTTCCTATACGCGTGAAGAGCTTCTCTTAACTATAGAAAGTGTTATTAGCGCAGTAGAGAAGGATTATAAAGGTAAAAAATTTGGTAATCGAGAGAAATATGGCAAGCCACTAAAAGCAGTATTGGATATATTGCTCAAATCACCTACCAACGATAAAGAAAGATTGGAGCTAGAGAATTTATCTGGGCGACTAGTCCAAGTTGTTCTCTATCAAGAACAAATAAACAAGATGGAAGCTGCGAAAAAAGAAGTAGAGTCTAATTTAAGAATGTTAGAAGAAGCAGGAATCACCCCAGGCGAGAGTGCAAATCCCGCAACTGTTATTATTAAAGAATTAAATAAAATAAGAGAAATACTACTAGAGTCATTAAACCCTACAGATGATGACCAACGTCTTGTGGTTGAAGCCCTGAAAAGAGCTGCTAGTCACATACCACAAAAACTTTCCCATCTCTCGCTTACGCTTCGTATTGCTATTAATAACATCGCCTCTAAAATAAAAGCAGAGGATGGAGAATTTGAAAAATTATTACCATTAGAGGAGCAGGTCTCTCCCCTACCTGAATTCGTCGCTGCCGAAGAAGAAGCAGCAGGAACTCTTGGATATGAAATAAAGAAATTTATTCTATCAAAATTCGGCTCCAGCATAAATGAAAGGATAATTGCTATCGCTGGTCAAAAATTCGCGCCAGATGTGTTTTTTCAGGAGATTTTTGAAGGCATGAATAAGGTAGCAAGACAAGATGACCGTTCCTATGATTTCATGAAAAAAAGAATAATAACCATATTAAAAGCCTCTTCTATGCAGGGAAAAGAAGATTCAAAAGTTGAGATTGAAGCAACTCAAATATTGGATTGTCTCAAGTTGTATGATGTAGCGACTACTCAAGGTAAAGAGAAGAGTCATCTATCAGACCTTACTAATGAAGAGTTATTGTTGTCACCTTTTAATCTAACACTTCAACAACTAAAAAAGTATGCTGCCCCCGCCGCTATCAAGACCATTATAAATAACTATATTAACTTAATATTCGGCAACGATGCGGGAGCTGGTTTTAAGAAAGTTTATGCCATCATACTTGCTGAAAGTACAAAGCAGCCCTTTCCAGACTTGGCGGTCGTACTCCTCAAACTAGACGAGATATTAGGGCACAAAGACTATTTTCATACACCTGAATTTCGTAATCTTTTAAATATTTATATCGCAGTTGAAAAATACCAAAAGTGTCCTGATCGATCTACCCAAGGTAACCTTATATGTTCATTAGCATCTGCGTTTAATGCGACAGAAGCCAGTAAAAAAGCTTATATACCCTCATTCTATATCAAAGCATTGCAAGAAATTATCCAAGAGTTAATTACTATTGAGGACGACCGCTCCTATTTAGATACCCTATTTAACTATTTAGATATCCTATCTAAGTTAAAAACCTTCATTGAAGCTAAAGGCCTACGAGAAGAAGCAGCTTCTGCGCAAGGCCAAGTCCAAGTTGAGGAGAAAGAAGGAGAATACTTACAATTATTTGCACTACTGCTCACACAGGCAAGTATGTGGCGTCCTCAGTCTTCATCGCCAGTAGCAACACCATTGTTCTTCCATCACCCCCACCTAGACCCACAAGTGGTGAGCGATAGCCCTGCAGCTAAAGCTATCATGTATGAGATAAAAAGATATATTGAATCAATGTTGGAAGTAAATTCTGATGATGATAAACGCTTTGATACAGCTCTCAACATAATGAAGATGCCTGAAAAAGATCATAACAAGCAACAAAAAATAAGAAAAGATGTTTTTAGGCTTGAAGGAAAGGTGCGGCCTAAGGGCGGCTATACCGCCTCTCAGAATTATCAGGATGTAAGACAACAATACGAGCTATTTTATTTCCTAAAGATATATATTGCAGCCGAAAACTACAATCTCACGCCCTCGCCAGAGAATTACATAGCTCTTATGCAGATTCCTTTACATCTATGTGGTCAAGTAAAAGCTTCAGAAGGTGACGATAATAATAAATCCCCATATTATCTTCCCACACTATTAGCAATTGTATTTCTATTACAAGACTTACCATCAAAGGGGGGCACACTCAATGAATTATACGAAAAAAAAGAAGAAGACCGCCCCGTTTTTACTCAAAAGGAGAAAGACATCGGTAAAACATTAGCAGCAGCCGAAAACTACAATCTCACGCCCTTGCTAGAGAATCACACAGCTCTTATGCAGATTCCTTTACATCTAGCAATTGGATTTCTATTACAAGACTTACCATCAGACGTGCTGACTGAAAAAGATAAGGACATACTCAATGAATTATATGGAAAAAGAGAAGAAGACCGCCCCGTTTTTACTCAAGAGGAGAAAGACAGAGGTAAAACATTAGCAGATGCTGCACGAAAATTTATAACCAATGGAAGAAATGTTAGTAATAAGCCAGCCCCTATGCAATAAGCATACGGGCTGAAACGCAGTCATGTAGGGATTAGATGAATGGGGTAATGTTTATAATCCTAATTTTTCAGCTATTGCTTTATATCCTACTGGTATTTTATTCATTATGGATCCACCTTTTTAGGTATTAAAAACACTAAAAATACGTTTTGTTGTTTAAAAACGTACGTGAATGTAAAAAAATACGCGTAATTGTATGGTTTCGTCATAAAACAATAGCATTAAGTGCTTTCAAATAAAAGTATTTGTTTAAAATAACATGTAAAAATATAAAATCGTTAAAAAATACCCGTTAGCGTTATAAAACACTCATTTTTAATAGGAGATGTTATAAAACAATCTTTATTTATGTAATTTGGAATTTGAACTTCCAAATTGCATAATTTATACTATCGTCATGAAACTTATCCCTAGAAATGCAGCAATGTAGGGTGGATTAGACGCGTTTTTTGCGTCGTAATCCACCAAATAAAATGGCATTATCAAAAAGCTATAAGGTAAATTTGATTTGGTGGATTACGACGCAAAAAGCGCGTCTAATCCACCCTACATTACTAAGCAAGCACAGATTCACTGCCGTACACTGGAAACTGCTCGCAAATATCGAGCACTGCCTTGCGTACTCGCGCAATGACTTCTTCATTATGGATATCATCTAATACATCGCATAACCAATGCGCTAATAGTTCAGATTCTTTTTCTTTGAAGCCTCGTGTTGTAATGGCAGGTGTCCCAATACGCAACCCGCTTGTAATAGCTGGCAATTGTGGATCATTGGGTACTGAATTTTTATTCACGGTAATATGTGCATTACCTAATGCGGCATCAGCCTCTTTTCCTGTGATTTTTTTATTGATTAAATTAATCAAAAATAAATGATTATCCGTGCCACCGCTCACAACATCATAACCTCGTGCAATGACTGTATTGGCCATCGTTCGGGCATTATTTAATATTTGTTGTTGATAGGCTTTAAATTCAGGTTGCAACGCTTCTAAAAAAGCCACTGCTTTGGCCGTAATGACGTGCATTAAAGGCCCGCCCTGGGCGCCTGGAAATACGGCAGAATCTAATTTTTTTTCTAATGCAGGATTTTTTTTCGCAAGAATAAGACCACCACGTGGACCACGTAATGTTTTGTGTGTTGTCGAAGTTGTGACATCGGCAATATTGACAGGAGAAGGATAAATACCCACAGCCACCATACCCGCAACATGCGCAATGTCTGCCATTAAATATGCCCCTACGCTATCTGCGATGGTACGTAATCGTTGCCAATCAACCACACGAGAATAGGCAGAAAACCCTGAAACAATGACTTTAGGTTGATGTGTTTTTGCAAGTTGTTCGACTTGCTCATAATCAATAAGTCCCGTTTCTGTATTTAACCCATAAGAAAATACTTTATATATTTTTCCAGAAAAATTGACAGATGCGCCGTGTGTTAAATGGCCGCCATGCGCCAAATTCATGCCTAAAATAGTATCCCCTGGGTTAATCATAGCGGAATACGCTGCTGCGTTGGCTGAGGAACCTGAGTGCGGTTGAACATTCGCATAATCAGCATGGAATAATTTTTTCACGCGATCAATTGCTAGTTGTTCTGCCACATCGACATATTCACAGCCGCCATAATAGCGCTTGCCTGGATATCCTTCGGCGTATTTATTCGTAAGCACTGAACCTTGTGCGATTAACACTCTTGGGCTCACATAATTTTCTGATGCGATGAGTTCAATATGATCTTCTTGGCGCTTTTTCTCATCTTCTATCACTTGCCAAATAGCAGGATCAAAAGTGTGTAATGATTCTTTGCTAAACATGATTAATTATCCTTTAATCATAGAATTTTCGAGTATAGTGCTGGCTTGTTTTGCACGGTGATCTTTAATTGCCTGACGATACTGTGGAAATTTGACTGCTAACACACTTGCCGCAAATAATCCTGCGTTAACTGCGCCTGCCTTTCCTATCGCCATGGTTGCAACAGGTATACCGCCTGGCATTTGGACAGTAGACAAGAGTGAATCCATACCATTCAATGCAGAGGTTTGCATGGGAACGCCTATGACAGGTAATACAGTCTTGGCTGCAATCACGCCTGCTAAATGCGCTGCGCCACCCGCCCCTGCTATAAAGAGTTCTACCCCTTTGGACTCGGCTGATTCAATATACTTTAATAAAGCTTCAGGGGTACGGTGCGCCGACAGTACGTGCGCTTCATAAGGAATCCCAAGTGTATCCAGTGTAATACCTGCTTGTTCCATGGTAGGCCAATCCGATTTAGATCCCATTAAAATAGAAACCAGTGCATGACTCATATTAATACCTGCCTTATTTATCATATATAAAATAGAAAGTGGATTAGACGTATTTTTTGCATCGTAATTCACCGTTTAATTTAATGTTTAAAACATCTTATTCCAGTAAAAACCATTGCAATGTTATGCGCATTACATGCATCAATGACGGCTTGATCTCTCACTGAGCCACCCGGCTGCGCAATCGCCCGAATGCCAGTGCCTGCCACGCGATCAATACTATCAGAAAATGGGAAAAAAGCATCAGAAACTAACACAGCACCCTTTGTATGAGCCCCTACTTTTTTGAGCGCAATCTCTACTGCATCAATACGTGATACTTGACCTGCCCCTATTCCGATGGTCATATTATTTTTTGCAATGACAATCGCATTCGATTTGACATGTTTCAGAACGGGCCAGGCAAATAAAAGTGTGGCGATTTCGTTAGGGGTCGGTTGCAACACCGTTACGGTTTTTAAATCACCAGGCTTAAGCACCGCGCTGTCTTTGTCTTGAATCAATACACCGCCTTCAACAAATTTATATTCTTGTGGATGGCCAGATTGTTTTATGGCACTCAGTTCTAATACACGTAAATTTTGTTTAGTCAGCAATATGGCTAGCGCATCAATGGTATAAACTGGCGCAATTAATACTTCTATAAATAACCCCACCACAGCCTCTGCCATTTTTTTATCGCATACTTGGTTCAAGGCAACAACACCGCCAAAAGCGGATTGTTTATCTGCATCATAAGCACGCTGAAACGCTGTACAACTATCTTCTGCCGTAGCAACGCCACAAGGATTCGCATGTTTGACAATCACACAGGCAGGTGTTGAAAATTCTTTGACACAGGCCACGGCTGCATCCGCATCGACAATATTATTATAGGATAATTGCTTACCTTGATATTTCTTTGCCGATAAAATACCCATAGCATGATCGGCAAGTTGATAAGCCGAAGCAGATTGATGTGGATTCTCACCATAACGTAGATCCGTGGATTTCTCTAATACTAAATTCACTTCACCTAATGTTTTTGTATTCGATGCTAAATAATCATGAATCACCTGATCATAGGCTGCAGTGTGCGAAAATGCTTTCACAGCTAATCGCTGGCGCGTTTCTGAGCGCAACCCATCATACTCTTCTAATTCTGCCAAGATCATCGAATAATCCGTTGGAGACACAACCACGCCTACCCATCTCATATTTTTCGCTGCCGCGCGGATCATAGTCGACCCACCAACATCAATATTTTCAATGGCATCGGAGAATGTGGCATCTATTTTTTTGATAGTAGCGGAAAAAGGATATAAATTTACGACAACTAAATCAATCCAACCTATATCATTCATTTTGGCAACAGCCGCATGTTCATCACGCAGGCCTAAAATACCCCCATGAATTTTAGGATGCAAGGTTTTAACACGGCCGTCCATCATTTCAGCAAAGCCTGTGATGTCAGAGATATCCTGCACAGGAATATTCGCTTCACGTAGTAATTGGCCTGTACCGCCTGTCGAAATAATTTGAACGCCACGGGCAACAAGTGCACTGGCAAAATCAACAATGCCTGTTTTATCAGACACAGAAAGTAAAGCGCATTTAACAGATGTAAGTGGTAACGTCAATTGTATGCTCTCTTCTTAATCGTTTTTGAGAACCTTCGTTTAAGTATGTGGAAGGGTTTGACTCACCGTGTCATTCCCACGAAGGCGTACTATTGCCCGTTAATCAAACCCTCCTACCTAGTTAAATGAATATTCTCCTTTTCTGAACCATCGAATAAATCACCTCAATCAATGCTTCTGCCTCTAACGCTTGAACTCGCGCTTTCAAGCTATCTCTATTATCGTCCGGCAATACGACACATTTTTTTTGCATGAGAATAGGCCCTGCATCCACTTCTTCTGTCACCTGATGGACTGTACAGCCACTTTCCGTCATACCTGCATCTAATACCGCTTGATGGACATTACTATCCATCCCTCCCGCAAACGCGGGTAACAAAGAGGGGTGCACGTTGATAATACGTTCACGCCATGTCTGGATAAAGCCGGCGGATAAAATTTTCATATAGCCAATCAAGAGAACCAATTCTACATGATATTTTTTTAAAATATCAGAAATTTTTTGATCGTAAGCTTCTTTGGTTATATTTTTTGCATCTATAAAATGGGTCATTAACCCATGTGATTTGGCATTTTCTAAAATAAGCGCCTCTGCGCGATTGCTGCATACGACAGCTATTTCAGCCGCTAAACGTTTTTCTTGAATAGCTTTGATGAGCGCCAACATTACCGTTCCGCGAGTAGAGCCTAATATGCCTAAACGCAGCATTGACGTAACGCCTTCATTTGTTCTACTCGTTGCTGAATTAATTCCGTTGTACCAATATCTGTTCGATGAAATAATTTTCCAGTAATGCGATTCATTTCTGCTTCTGCTATTTTTTCAGCCGCGCTAATCGTATCAGCAACACCCACGACAGCCACTGCACGCGAGCCTGTCGCATATAATTTTCCTGAACGCTCGTCAACGCTTGCAAAATACAATTGTTCTTTGTTTTGAACAGCAGACACATCAATACATTCATTTTTCAGTGGATGTTCGGGATAACCTTCTGGAACAGCATACTTACACACTGTGGCTAAAGGCGAAAATCGTATAGGTATTGATTGTAATCGACCTGCCGCAAGCGCCTGGCAAATCGTCACAAAATCTGTTTCTAAAATAGCTAAGACATTCATTGCTTCAGGATCGCCAAAACGCGCATTGTATTCAATCAATTTCACACCGTCTTTTGTTACTATGAAACTACCGTATAAAATACCAATATATCTTTCACGAAATTCGGCTGTTAATGCATCCAATACTGCTTCGTTAATATGCTTTGCAGCATTCATATCTTTTTCAGTTAAGAAAGGTAACAGATGATTCGCATCGGAATAACTACCCATGCCGCCTGTATTAGGCCCTTTATCACCATTCAACGCCCGTTTATGATCTTGCACGAGAGGCATAGGAACTAATGTGTTCCCATCACAAAAACAAAGCATTGAAAATTCCTGGCCTATTAATTTTTCTTCAATGACAAAAGACTGCTCCTTTTTCTGTAAGTCTTCGCAAAATTGATAGGCTTCCTCAATCGAATGCAAATGATCTCCTGCCACTTTAACGCCTTTGCCACCCATCAACCCATTGGCTTTCACAACATAATTCCCATCGCCCAATTTATTGAGAAACTCTTTTACGCCCGCTAAGCTATTAAACACTCGGTAGTCAGGCGAACCTGTTATAGTGTATTTTTTTAATAAATCGCGTGTAAATGCTTTGCTTGTTTCGATTTGGGCTAATTTCTTTGTAGGGCCAATCACTGCAATCCCACTTTGCCAGAAGACATCGGCAAGGCCACTTTCAAGCGGCGCTTCAGGCCCAATAATCGCCAAATTAATTTGCCATTGGGATGCAAGATGCAGAATCACTTCAATATCACTCAGATCATCCCCTAGCCAATACTCTTTGGTATAGCGAGAAATACCTGGATTATTGGTTGTTGCACAACAAAAAATAAGAGGATTTTGTGAAGAACGCTGCAATGCTTTCACAATCGCATGTTCGCGCGCGCCTGATCCAATCACGAGAATATTCATACGGTTTTTCTTTCCTCAATACGTTTTTTTTCCAAGGCTTGAATTTTTTCTTCTGTGATATGACCTGTCACATACCATCCATCCATGCAAGCCATACAAGCCCGCTCAATAGAATGGTCTCCTTTTCGCGTTACTGCTTCCATAAGATCCTCTGGCGTTTGATAAAGTAAGCGATCTACTTCTAAATAACGTAAAATTTCAGAAGAGGTATAATTTGCTGCGATAAGCTCTGCGCGAGAAGGGATATCAATACCATAAAAACAAGGATTAATAATCGGAGGACATGTCGACACAAAATAAATTTCTTTGGCACCAAATTCACGTACCATTCGCACAATTTCACGGCTCGTTGTCCCTCGGACAATACTATCATCTAAAATAAGCACTTTTTTATCTTGAATTTCTGATTTTTGTGGCGTTAATTTATAGCGCACGCTACGCTGACGTTCTTCGCCATCTGGCATGATAAACGTGCGGCCAATAAAAGGATTTTTGTAAAGTCCTTCAGAATAACGCACACCTAATTCATGTGCAAATGATAACGCTGCTGTGTTAGATGTAAAAGGCGCAGGAATAACAACATCGGGCAGAATGTCTGGATACTCTGTCAGCCAGCGTCTTGCAAGATTTTGCCCCATATGTAATCGTGCTCGATAAACCCCAACTCCATTAAGCATCGAATCAGGTCGAGCAAAATAAACATATTCAAAAATACACGGTGTAAATTGTTTTTTCTCCACTCTTTTTCGATATAACTCACCCGAACGATTCACATAAACCACTTCACCTGGCTGTACATCACCTACAGGTTTAAACCCCAGCGCATAGAACATGGTTGTTTCGGATGCGAAAATATAGTCTTTTTTTCCATCCGCATTAATGCGTTCACCCATCACCAAAGGGCGGATACCATGCGGATCACGGAAAGCGACTAATCCTTTACCGATAATCGCACTGACAACAGAATAAGAACCTTTTGCACGTGAAAAAATATTTTTAATAGCCGAGCTAATCGTTTCAAAAAATCCTGCGCCATCATCCATTTCAGTAGAGGTTTGATCTAAGCCATCCGCTAATAAATGCAATAATACTTCAGAATCAATACCTGAATTCAAATGCCGATGCTTTTTCTGAGTCAATTCTTGCGCTAATTCATGATAATTCACCAGATTTCCATTATGTGCAATAGCAATACCGCGCGGGCTTCCAATCCAAAAAGGTTGTACGCTCGTTATATCATACCCACCCGCAGTGGGATATCGTGTATGACCAATGCCTATCTGGCCTTTCAGATGCTTTATATTCTCTGAATGAAAAATTTCCCGCACCAATCCAAGACCCTGTTTAGTATAAAATCGCTCGTTACACGTCAAAATTCCTGCTGCATCCTGCCCGCGATGTTGTAAATGAATCAAACTATCGTAAATTTCCGCCGCCACAGAGGTATGACTATAAATACCCACTATCCCGCACATAAATTCCTATCCTGAGTGTCTTAAATTAAGTTTTGAATGATAAAGGAATTGGAGCCTGAATTAAATTTATTTCTGTAAGAATTCTGATGCATTGCCTACCCTATCAATTTATGTTAATCTCGTGCCCTAGAAAATCTATTAATACATTTTAATGATATAGATATCTAAAAAATATTTTTTAAATTTAGAATCATAGGAGATATTGTTTTATGGCAAAAAATCAGTTTATTTCATTATGCAGCGGCTTTTTTTCCAAGGCAGCTGATTACACTGGAGAAAAAGTCGCTCCACGCGTAGAGTCTTTAGCAGCAGGTACAGCTTTAGCAGCCGCTGCCACGAGCCCCCTCAACCTACTCAATGCAGCCATGCAAGGGTTTAATACAACCAGCTCTACAATGACTAACCTAATAGGAATTGCAGGACAAGCCCTGCCTATCACAGGACTGGTAGAAGGCGCGATCAGGGCAGCGCGTGGGATGATTAACATGGGATTAGATCTAAAGTTTTATCTCCTATCTAATAAGGAAGAAGCGTTTAAAAAAAGGTTTGAAAATGGCTTCCTATCAACATTTGCCTCAAATCTTTTTGAAGCCGCTCAAGGCAGTGTTTTACTGTATTATGGCAAACTGGCATTCCAAGCTGGCAGCTCTGCAACGATGTTCTATGGGTTTTTCATAGCTCGCGCTATAAGTTTATTGACTGATATTGTTTCTCTTCTTAAAGACGGGAATAAATTAGAATCTTCCCAGCTTGATTCGTTCCAGAGACAGCTGTTTGAGAAAAAATGTTTAGATGTTTTATTCAAAGCTATCGAAGTTACTGGATGGGCTTTGCTAATGTCAGGTGCGCCTATCGGAGGCATCTTCTTGGCCGCTGCTCTGATGTATCAAGCGTATAAAGCAATGGCTCCTAAGCCTCTTACAGCTAACGAGGGGCAACAAGCTTACCAGGTTTCGCAGAGGCTGCTACAACAATCTGATGATGAACAACTTCTTGAGGGGATTCAAGATTCCGACAATAAGGGCTTGCGCGTGCAACCAAACACGCCCTCCCGGCAGCAGACTAGATAGAAGAGATAGTGGTGGAAATGCTACGAGCTTTCTTGGCGCCGGGAGCCAAAGGTCATAGAAAGCGTTAGCTAATTCCAGTGCTTTATTCATATCAATATATTATCCGGAGTTAAGAGCGTACAAACTTCGCTTTTAACTCTGGCCTAATTGAAAATCTTAGCTCCAGGGCAATCGCACTAAAATTTGTGATTTTAAGTAACAGTGTCAAGCTGCTTAAGATCGTCCCCTCTCCCGGAACGCAGTGAGGGGAGAGGGCTAGGGTGAGGGTAAAAATGATTCATTATTAGATGAATCAGCGCTAGCTTTTGCACTCTGCCCTCACCCTGCCCTTCTTCCCTCGCAAAAAACCCTCCGGGAGAGGGGACCAGGGCAACCGCACTGGAATTTTAGGTTTTAGGTAAATAAAAAATCAGTCTGATCTTTTTGAAGAGGCATGCACCCCCGCACCGTCATTGCGAGGCGGCATTGTTGCGTGGATATTTTTTAAAAGTAACCATCGCCTCTTTTTTATTTTATCTCTCTATAAAAATTAGACAGT
>JAJONP010000055.1 GCA_021323555.1 Gammaproteobacteria bacterium
AAATATTCAAAACAAGAAGGAGAATAAATAAAAATTTTTTGTCTGTTGCTATGGAATTTTCTTTGTCCTTAGCTATGGAATTTTCATTGACTTTGACATTAGTGCTTTCTTACGAGAACGCGGCTTAGAGCTTTCGGAAACGAAAACTAAACTATCGTCTATCACGGAGGGGTTTGATTTTCTAGGGCATCATATATGCAAGTATAAAGGCAAGTTATTAATCAAGCCTTCTAAGAAAAACGTCAAGACTTTTCTGGATGATATCCGAGGAATCATCAAAAAGCTGAGAACAGCAAAAACGGTCGATTTAATCAATTGCTTGAATCCAAAAATTCGAGGTTGGGGAAATCACTACCGTCATGTTGTTTCCAAAGAAGTGTTTAGTTATGTTGATGATAGTATCTACCGCGCAGTAGCACGGTGGGTCAAGCGTAGACATCCCAATCAAAATGCGGAGTGGTGGCGAAAACACTATTTTCGTTCATCAGGAAACAGAAATTGGATTTTCTCAACGATTGACCCTAAAAGACCTGGACAATGGATTGACTTGTTTAGAATGGGATACATTCCCATCAGTAGACACGTTAAGATCATTGCCAAAGCAACCCCTTATGACTCGGTATGGAGCAGCTATTTCGATGAGCGCTTGAAAAAGCAGCGCCGTCAACGGGCTATCCAACGAAGCATGCTAAGGTTGCGGTCAAAGGGTGGGAGATCAAGCAAAGCCGCTTCAGGACAGGTGGGCTAGTAAAACTAGCTTTATAAAGGCTTGAGCGTAGTACGTGGAAACTAGTAAGCTGCGTTCTTAGGAGAGGGAGCAGCAGGAATGTTGCTCTCTTATCCGATCTAAAATAATAAAAACCGTATTCATTATGCGAAATAATAATGCATGAAAATTTTTACATTGGAATTTAAGCAGCTAAATTTTTAGCAAAAAATATTGGAAAGATTTTTACAGAGGGAAAATACCGTGATTTTTAAAGCTGCTAATTCTGCCTACATAGTTGCGGGGTCGTAGTAAAAAAGGTGAGTAACACCGTTTAAAACAATAAGCTAGGCAGGTTTAATAAAAACCTGCCTATCAAGGCCTGCCTGTTAATCTTCATTTGGTAACATAATAGTAATAACAGGCTCACCCTCATCACCGCCGCCAATAGTCGCTTTGAGTTTTATTAGTTTGGCTTTCTCTGACTTTCCATCGCGAGGGATAGTATAAAGTTTATAATAAACTGTGTGGTTGTCTGGGCACGACCTGATGGCAAATCGCAGCATTGATAAAACATCCCAAAGCCGACCAGTGGTGTTTTGATAGATTTGTTTAATATTGTCCTCTTCCGTCCATTCGATATAGTCCATCCAAACAGCTTCCGTTATTGCTACAGGGACTTTGAAGCCTACTGATTTTGCGAACTCTGAAACATCCGCTAATACCCCATCTTCTATCGCGTCTTTTCGAGTATATGAGTAAATAATAGTTTCCATAGTCTGTTCCTTAAAAAGTTATGTTAGTTTCGTAAAGGAAATATATATTTCCTTTTTTAATGAGCAGCTTTAGTGGCTGTTTATAAAATAAAATTAAAGTTTTTTAACATCTACAATGGACTTTTCTAGGCAATCAGATTCTTTAAGATAATCGAATTGAATCTCATTATTTGAAGACATTTGCCCCACTTTCTCGTATGCATCCTCTTGACTACGCGCCTCTACAAATACTGTTTGGTAAAATTCTTCCACACGCTTTACTATCACTTTATATCGATTCATATAAAACATTTTACGTTTTCTTGCGTCTTTAGCTTCGGGGTTCATTTTCAATCTCCTTAATTTTTCATTTTTTGTAAGTTCCCGATATTGAGAACAAATATAGTGTACCTTTGTTAATTTCTAATGTCAACCTAAAAGTACGTATTTAATAGTTGATATTCATTTAGGATTGTTTATAATAAAAATTGTCACCAGAGGGTGACATTAAAAAGTGAAAAACTTAGGAGAGAAAGAAATGAAAAACTATCAGGATTTTTGTAACTCAATTACAACGCAATTATTCAATATTATCGACCAGCAAGGCAGCCTATTAACATGGCAAAAAAGCTGGGATAACAAAGGCTGTAATCAATTGCCAATCAGTGTCAATGGTTTTTACAAAGGTGCTAACCTTTTTATGTTGCTTGGCGCTCAATGGGAGAAGGGATTTAACTCTAATCAATGGCTTACTTTTAATCAGATTAATTTTCAAGGAGGTAAAGTTAAAAAAGGCGCTAAAGGCCAGATTGTTTATTTTTGAAAAATAACAGAAGTAGAAGAGTTAAAAGGAACTGATAAAAAAATAAAAAAAGTGCCCTTTTTTAAAACTTACCATGTTTTTAATCTAGAACAAACCACACTTCCCCCCGCCATTCTCAAGCCAGAATTTCGAATTGATTCTATAGAGACTTTAATTGAGAAGCTGGGAGCTATCGTATCCCATTTCGGGAATCAAGCATACTTCGACTTCGCTAATGATATTATCGTATTACCTAGCCCAGATCGTTTTACATCAAAAGAAAACTATTACGCCACTCTCCTACATGAGTTAATACACTGGACTGCAAAAAACCGCGTGCCTCGCGACTGTTTCAATAAATACCATATTGATATAAAAGAAAGAGCAGAGGAAGAGTTGATTGCTGAAATTGGTTCTGTATTTCTGGCTACCTACTATGGGATTAAAGGCGAGCTTGAGTACCACGCATCTTATATTGCAAGTTGGAAAACACTCCTTAACGAGAAACAGATAATGAATTCCATTCATAAAGCGACTAAAGCTTTCGAATGGATTATTGACCACAGCAAAGAGGAGCTAGTTAGTTAAGCTATTTATTTCACATCAAAATGAAAATACTCTATAAGCATTGGCTATGTTATCCTAATAGCCAATGCGTTTTAAATATATAGAATTAGTATTATGCCACTTAAATTTAGAATTGAAACTCGAAAAATCAAACAACCGCGAATTGTGGTTTTAAGGCGATCCTATGACAATGGCAAATTAACTGAAAAATCTCTAGGTTCTTTCAGTGCTAAACGGGGATTTGATCATATTTTAAAACGGCTAACTCCTGACGAGCTGTATGAGTTTGAGAATTTTGTTAAAACAATAGAATTCGCAAAGCATTATTTTAATTGTGCTGCCGATAAACTCGACCGGTTCATTATTAAATCCGCACCAGAGTTTAAACAAGCCTTACTTACAATAGGGAAAAAAGCAAAAGAATACGGCATTGATTTTGTGCCAGAACATGAGATGTTATTAGCTGTCATGAACAAGGCCAAAATCATTGAGCAGCAAATGGCAATATT
Source organism: Gammaproteobacteria bacterium (assembly GCA_021323555.1). Next base: position 3,340 of record JAJONP010000055.1, read on the forward strand.
AACCAATGGACAATTTAAGGCACTGACTAAATTAGATATTGATATTACTCATCTAAATCCATCTAAATCTAACGTCAAAGAAGATCAAAAAATTCTTACTGCTGTCATAGAACACGCCAGTTCTCTTGAATACTTGGCGAATGCATTTAATACTATTGCGTCACAGAAATATCAAAAAGCACCTAAATTCAAGCCGTACCATTTTGAGTATTTAGTTAGCTCATCGGAACAAAAGGGGAAACAGCCTTTTCCAAAATGGTATTATACTGTGGCGATTGATGTCCTGTGCGAAATGGGAGTAAAGCCCGAGAGCGTTATTTCTCCTCAATTGATCGTTGAGCACTGGCTTAGGCTGAATAAAAAAGAATCTTTTGAAAAAACAACCGCTGCTTTTCACCAGCAATTTCAGCAACTCAGAGATAACGCCACTTGTCAAAACATCATCAAAACAGCATTTATTAATGATGCACTCTCAGCTATGTGCGAAGGAAACCAGCCTACTCCCATACCGTCTGTTGCTGCTAAACAATGGCTAAAACGATGGAAAGACAAACACCCAGATACAACGATGGACGATGCCGTCAAAGCTTTTAACAAAGCGTTCCCTATCATCGCTGATAACTCTTTTTTTATTACTATTTTTAATAACCTTTAACCATAACGATTTATCCAAAGCCACTAGGCGTTTTTTTAAAAAGTAGAACGGGAGTATGTATCCTTCTTTTATTTGTTTTTTAAACCTCAGTTTCCGGATAAGATCAGTCTGTTAACAATGACCATAGCAAAAATCATTTGCAGCGTAATCCAGCTGTTTCGAATGTTTGGGTTTCCGTTGTATTATGACGATTTTGTGAGTGCGTTCATCTATACTTTGTATCAGCATCTCGATGCATCATCTGACATAAAAAAGGAGATTAAAAAAACAGTGCGCTGCCTTTTTGAAAAATTTACCTAATGTTTGAGTAAGTAGGCCAAAGCATTGCAGCTTCAGCCTGTCTCAGAACAGTGCTTGAGCCTCCTCTCGACTCACACTGCTCTCATTAAGCAACCAGAATTTTCTTTTCCATAGTTCAATGCCTAAAAAGCTCTGACCAATAGCGCGCTGTCTTTTTGATATAATCAACAGCACGATTATAAAAGGTTATCAACTTCTTATATTTTCGAATCGCCCATTTCGATTAACATGTAGCAATTGATAAATAATAATAATGCTTCCCAACTTCCTCCAAAAAAAATTTAAGCGGCTCTTTCAGAATAGGAAAATTAACCCTATCTATTTTGTGTTCGAACCAAGGCTCATTATAAGCATCCATTACTGTAAGAACCAGTGTGCGATCAGTATAGACTGCTAACTCAATTTTATTAGACCAACACCAAAAATAAGGAATATCCTCGTCTGATCTTAATGCTGATATTGTTGATAATATTTTTGATAATACTACACTCTCAATTTCATCGATCAGCCAATAACAGCCCAGTTTGTTAATAAGATAGTTTACACCTTCACAATAAAATAATTTGTCATTTCCCCAATGCCGATACACTCCTCTTTCTTTCGATGATTGCATTAACTGCTTCAAACTCGAATGATCCATTGATTTATGATTGTCGGCTTTGTCAAAACCCTTCTTTCTATTCTTACATGTCTTTATCGCGCTGCTAAATTGCGATTTAATATCTCTGCACAATTCATATATAGTTTTATTGAGGCTCTTCAATGTGCTTATTATGATTTGATTCATACTCTTTCTCCCATTCATTAAAATATTAAAATAGAACTTATAAGTTCTTATTATATCATAATTAAACTATTTATATATATTTTTATTCTATATTCGCCTGTTTTATATCTAATAATTATGTGCTAAGCTGTTTATCTTCTTTCAAAAAAGATAAATAAAATGGCAAGTAAGACATCAAAAAATTTAGCTATTAATATTTTAAAAGCAGAACTCGCGAAGCGTGGCTTAAGTTTTCAAAAATTGCATGAGAACCTCAAAGCCACGGGCATAAATGATTCATACAACAATATGCGTCTTAAAATAAACCGAGGAGCGTTTACATTTGCTTATTTTTTAGACTGTATGAGAGCAATTGATTTAAAAACACTCGATTTAGAAAGTTACTTCACCCTTGGCTATTCGATGGAACACCCTATTCCTATTGTAAGTAAAGATAAGCGCCCTCTCAACTCAAGCTCTAGCAAAAAGACTAATCAGCAATGAAATACTCGCTGCGAAGTTGCCAAAAGTCAGGAAGACTTGCCTTTTATTTTTTATATTTTTATAAGTATAAAACTATATTTTGAATATTGATAAACCTCATTCTTAATTAACTCTTTAGTATTATACAAAAAATTTATCCGCTAGCATTCAGTTAGCAAAAAGTTAGTAATCGACAAGGAATGTTCTGCGTAGAACAATATTTTTTTATTTAGAAATTAAACACTTTTTAAAAATCTTCTTAAACTATTTAGTTTCTCATAAATCTACACCATTAATTTATCATGACAATAATTCGCTATATATTTACATATTATTATTTAAAATCAACGTCTTATAAAAATAATCCCCGGGGGACATTCATGTTAATTTCGTTTAATCATCTTGCCTGCTCTTTTATACGTGGTAATTTTTAAAAAATTAATGATTAAAAATTAATTCATTAATGCTTTCCATTCATAGTTTTTTTAACTATTCGTGAGGCTTCTGAATATGATTAAAAAATTCACCCTGTTAAAATGTCTTTAAAAAATTTTGTAAAAATAGAGCAGCATGTAGTCCTACAATTGAAATTATTTATCGCCCATAGCAATATTGAAATAGTTAAACGAGCGCAAATTAATATTTTTCGGGAATTTTTTTGTAAGGAGAAAAAGCGAGATAAAGAGGTTTAGCTTGAACGATTTTCATAAAAGTAAAATAAGCTCTAGCGATTTAATATTATTATTCCTTATCATGTATAAAGCTTAATATTTCCTCCTGTAGTAGCGTTCTAAACACAGTGGTACTACGATAACCTTGGTATACTTTACAAAATATATGCTAAAATATGTTTAGGTTTCTGAAAATTGCTCAAGCTAAACCTCTTTATCTCGCTTTTTCTCCTTAAAAAATTTCCCAAAAAATATTAAGTTGCGTCCATTTAACTATGTGAATATTGCTATTGATATTGTGATGTTACCTAGTTAGCTTATATTTTATATTAATCACAATTATCAATTGGTCTTTATAATTATTAAAAAACTGATTTGGTTGATTTAGTTAAAAAATAATAATTTTTAAGAAATGATATTGTGAAAAAACTATACTAAAAGTCGGGCGGAAATTGAGGATTGACCTTAAAAATCAGCGTGTTTTAATTATTTACTTTTTAATCGATGCCTATTATTATAAGAATAAAAAGTCTTCTTTTTTAAAAATACATACCATGCAAAAAATATAGATATGTAAAATAAGAAATTAACTCTTTCCCTATATTCTCATAAAGCTACACCATGCCCAAATAACTACACCTGAAAATCCCATGAAACTACATCTTAACAAAGATCTACACTTTAATCCCTATATACCTCCACCTTCATTCTCAGATTACTACACTTTCACTCCCATTTTGATACACTTTTAATTTTTATATTTTTGTTATTATTCATCAAGTTATGATTATTTAGATGTTTAGAATATATGAATTTAAATAAAGAATATATATTTTCTTTTTTATAATAGTACATAATGTCGCTTGCAAATATATTTCAATATAGGTAGTCTAATTATTAATAGTACAAAATACCTTTTAGGAGAAATGAATGAAAGTAATCACAACCGCAGGAAATAAAGGTGGAATAGGGAAGTCGACTATTGCTCTGACTCTTGCCCAGTATCTCGCTAAATGTAAAAACATGAAAGGTGCATTCATTGATTTGGATCCACAAGGCAATTCATCATCCAGTTTGATTTTAACAACTCGTGATCCTGCTCATCCTACAGGGTATATGCCAAAAGCGCATCCCGAGTGGGATCCTGATCATTTACCAGAAGATGACCCTTATTGGGACGGTGTCAGTAGTATTGCAGATATATTCATAGGAAAATCTATTTATCCTTATCCAACGTGGGTAGAGAACCTGGTATGTTTTCCCTCATTTGCTTCTTTACTTGAAGATGCCCAGCGGGTTTTAAAAGTTGATGTGAAAGAGAAAGTTATTAATAGACTTAAAGAATTCACTGAAATGCTAGCAACCCATAGCGATTATCAATTTATTATTATTGATACCAATCCACAGTTTGGGCCTCTAACAATGGCAGGGTTGCGAGCAGCAACGCATGGGTTACTACCAACAGAACTCGAGCAATATGGTATCAACGGAACTATTGGTATGATTCAAGCTATTTCTCACGAGCAACTTAGACGAGTAAAAGATGATACGATAAAAATAGCAGGGGTTTTGCCTAATCAAGTGCGAAAAACAGCTGTACATGCGAAATTTCTTAACGATTTGCGTTCAATAGAAAAATCAGAAGAATGGTTATTACCACCCATTGCACAGAGAACAATCTATACTGAACTCGTTGTTGAAAATGCAAAACCTAATTGTGTCTTTAATCTATCTCCAAAACACCCAGCAAGAATTGAAAGTGAAAATTGGTGTGCTTATGTTTACGACAGAGTTTTCAATAATGTATACAACAAAGTATATGAAGGAGAGTCTATAGCTTATGGTGGCTAAATTTAAGTTGAACACGCAAAGAATGGATGAAACAAATAAAATTATATCCAGAACATTAGCCATTGCCAATGACTATGCGGGCGAACTATCCGTAGAAGTATTACCTTTAGATAAAATCGAGCTTGACCCAGAAAATAATCGCGTACTGGCGTTAACGCTTCATGATGCGATACATGGAATTGATCTGTCTGATCCAGAATATGCCAAGAAGAAACAAGATTGGGAATCATTAGAATCACTGGCAAAAACAATACGAGATGATCAATTAATTAATCCCATTTTTGTTTATAGATATGGAAATAAATGTCGTTTAATTGCGGGGGAGAGAAGAACGTTAGCTTCTGCGATTGCTGGGAAAAAAGAAATTATTGCAAGGATTGCAAGCGAACGGCCTGTTGGAACAAAATTAAAAGTTTTACAGTGGATCGAAAATAATGAGCGTGTTGATTTATCTTTAGCTGAAAGAGTCGCGAACCTTGAGGCTATTATTAAAGAATATTTCATTGAGAATAAAGAAGAAGACGATAGCAAGAGGATAACCCAGGCACTATTAAGTGATTTAACTGGAATGTCATTGACCCAATCAAGAAGATATCTTCTCATTTTAAAATCAACTCCAGAAATAAAGTCGGCAATTACCACAGGAAAAATAGAAAACATAAAATTAATTGAATTAATTCTTTCAGTTAAAAATATAGAACATCAAAAAATACTTTTAAATGCCGCTTTGTCGGATATGCCTTTTAATTCCATTAATAAATTAAAAAATGAAATTGTATCTACACAAAAAAATAAGAAGGAGAGAAGAGGACGCAAACAAGTAAAAATAAGTCTAGGTAAAGTCAAACCTAATGTCGCTAAAATTATTTTTGATGCGTTAGCGACTAGCAAGATCTTGAAAGCAAATATCATGAATCAATTGAATATGGTTAGAAACGATGTTCAATGGGATAATGGGAAGTCCGTTGAAGAATCTTTTAAAAAAATAATTTCTCTGATTACACAGGAAATATAAGAAAAAATGAATAAACTGAAGCTGAACAATAATAAAGAAGATAAAAAAATTATTACCTTTACTCTGAATAAAGAAATGAAGGAAACATTAAAAGAACTACTAATTAAATCTGAAAAATATAACTTGAAAAGAAAAACAGAGTGGATAAATGAAGCTATTGTTATGTTGAATGAAAATCCGGACTATAAAGAAATGGTTATTAACGCGGAAGGGAATAGCGAAAATTTTGTTTTTGATAAAATTTATATGACATTTAAACAACGATGTTTTTTTGCCGATATGAGGAACGAAGTTGTCAAAGAACATCCTGACATTAGAGGGCCTCAAGCAGCTATTATACGTGCCGCTATACTGAGCCGATTAATGAGAAAAGAGTAGGTAAACAAAGTCAAATGGAATAGGTAATGTTAGCTGAAAAAACGATACGAAAACATGTTGTTATTATTCATGCATACTCCTTGATGACTGTATTGCAGCGAAAAATTTTTAACGTGCTTTTGTATGAAGCCACTAAAAATAATAATTGTGTTAACCACCAGAATTCGGTGGCAGTAGAATGCCATATTCCATTTTCTGTGCTATCTAAGGCAGTGAAATTTAATAGTAACAATACGCAATATCTAAAAGAAGCAATAGATGGGTTAGCATCTTTGAAGATAGAGTGGAATTTGTTGAAAGATAAATCGCCTGTTGGTATATCCTTTTTAAATTTGCGTGTTTTACACGGGGCGCCTACATTTTATCAAGACAATACCCTTAATTTTTCTTTGCATAAAGTGATGCTTGATTTGGTAGATAGTCCAGCAATCTATGGAACTCTTGATATTGATCTTCAATCTGAGTTTGAGTCTAAATATGGACATGCTCTTTATGAAAATAGTACGCGATTTGTTAATTTACAAAAAAATAAGATGATTCAGCTAGCGACTTTCAGGAAAATATTGGGTGTGCAAGATGACAAATACCCAAGCATGCGAGAATTGACAAGAAATGTTATCGCACCCTCAGTAGAAGAAGTGAATGATAGAGCTGATTTTTTTGTGAGTTTAGAAACCGTGAAAAGCGGTAGAAGAATCATTGGGTTTGAAGTGTCAGTAAATGATAAGAAAAAAATAACTTCAACCACATCCATTTCGGATTCTTCTAAAAACGATAAAGTATATATAGAAATCAGAAAAGCATTCGGTTCATTAAATAAAGCCTTATTAGAAAATATTATAAATCATTATTCAGAAGAATATATATTGGAAAAAATTTCTTATACAAAAAAGTACGCTAAAAAAGAAAATTCTGGTTTTTATCCGATTCCCTATTTTATTAGTGCTCTTAAGCATGACTATAAATTTAAAGAAGAATCTCAGTCTAAAAATACCGAAAAAAAGCCGCTTGATAAACAAATAGAATGGCAAAATAAATTAGATTTCTTGCGAGCAGATCTTAATCATTGGGAAAAATCTTTTAAATGGATTGAAGATAAAAATGATGAGACCCAAATTAAAAATATAAAAAATATTATTGCTGGATGCCAAGAGAAGATAAAAGAACATTTAAATCGCTCTATTCAAGAGAAGGCTATTTGACATGAAATTTCCTGCTTTTGAACCGATTAATTTAAAAAACACGATCCAATCTTTTGAGGCTATTGATCTCTTTTTATCTCAAGTCGAGCCTGACAAAAATCAAGCAAGAAAAAATTTTGACGTAATTTTATTAGAAGAATTAGCTTCATCGATAAAACAGCATGGTGTTATACAACCTATACTTGTTAGAGAAATAGATCAAGGTAAAAAATATCAAATTATTGCTGGCGAAAGACGCTGGCGCGCTGCAAAAATAGCTGGTCTTGAGAAAATACCTGCTATTATTAAACAACATAATACAGTGGATAGCTTGGCAGTTGCTTTAATTGAAAATATTCAGAGAGAGAACTTAAATCCATTAGAAGAAGCACAGGCTATACAGAGTTTATTAGAAGAATGTCGCATGACGCATAGTCAGGTTGCCGAAAGTTTAGGAAAATCTCGCACAACGATTACTAATCTTCTTAGATTGTTGACTATTACGAATAAAGTGAAAGAAATGATAAATTCTGGATTTTTAGAAATGGGGCATGCTAGAGCGCTTTTAGGTTTATCAGATGAACAGCAGATTCATGCGGCAGAACGTATCATTAGCCAATCGTTATCTGTTAGAGAAACGGAAAAACTGGTTCAGCGTATGCGTATGCCGCAGAAAAAACAGAACATTTTGTTTACCACCGCGCTTGAAAAAAAAGCTAAAGAGTGGAGCATACAATTATCCAAAAGACTGTCTTCAAAAGTAAATATGAGTTTTAGTGCTGAAGGGAAGGGTAGGATGGTGATATATTTTGACTCTATAGAAGAGGCAGATTGGTTAATGAGGCACATTAGAATCGACCAAGCAGAACAAATAAACTAGATGATTATAGTGGGCTTCTATTCCGCTACCGAATGAGAAACGATTACTGATGAATATTGCCTGGATGAGCAGCATTTTCTTTATGACAGAATTAATTTGTAAATGTTCACGCAATGGCGTCAACTTAAGGAAAATCATTAGCAAACCTTCCTGAAAACATGATGCCGTTTAGGTTTTCCCACTTTATCTCGACTATAGAGCCGCCCAGGCCTATTAGTACAAGATGAAGCTGTTGTCTCATGGCCCCAAATAAAATAGAAAAATTTAAGCGATACTGCCCGAGGTGATCAGGGTCCCAAAACCCCTGCTTATCACACATATGAAGCGATAATACATTACACATCACTAAATGTGCCCAAAATTCTTGGCGTACTGCCTCCAAATTGACGCCAGAAAAATTTTCAATCTCTGCTCCTATTTTTAGCCTTTTATAACACTCTTCTATGTGCCATCGTAAAAAATATATCTTGCTAATATCTTCTGAGGTGAATTGTGCCCGATCAAATAAAGAGGTGATTAATACTTCTTTTTTTCCATTTGCCAATGTCAGCCCTATGACTCTGACCTGTTCTGATCCTGCCTTGGTTTCGAGTTTAAAATCAAAATCATTTTCACCTCTTTCGATTTGTTTCCATAAACTGAGGTAATGTCTTTCTTGTACCCTAAAAATAAAATCTGCTTTCAGCGCCTGATGCTGTCTTATAAATTGCAATGAAGGATAGCCACGGTCATAAATAAAAAGTAATTTATCTTGTTTGAGTGATCTCATCTGAGAAACGACTTCTGGCAGTTGTTCTTGGGCAAGCGTTTGCTCTCCTACATTCCAAGCAGCCAAGCGAGCACTACAAACGAGGGAAGTACACAAATCAATAAAGAGTGAGACTCTTGCTAAGGGAGGCATTGTTCCATCCGTGCCATTGGGTCTAAAACGGCCAAATGTCGCGACCATTTCTTTTGAATCAGGTAACCTGAGAGAAGATCCGTCTGCCGCCATGACTCGATAGCCCCTCCATGTGCCATAGAGCGGCTCCTCTTTATAAGCTATCTCAATACTATCTTGTAATAATTCGATGAAGCCCGTATGAGAAATTTTATAGCGTGCTTTTGAGAAAGCTTGCTTCGAAGGAGGTATTTTATAGTCTAACGGTTCCATTAACTCGCATTCTATTCCTAAACTTTTTTTTACTATGTCAAAGGTAATATAAATTCCATAGCTAAGGGCAAAGAAAATTCCAGAGCAAAATAGGAACAAGATTGATTTAAGCAAATAAAGAATAGTGTTTAATT
>JAJONP010000056.1 GCA_021323555.1 Gammaproteobacteria bacterium
AGTACTTTTTTATGTCTCGCTCGCGCGGTGACTCCTCTTTTGACTCTTGCCATGCTATATGTCCTCTCTTATTTATTATGGCAACATGCGTGACACTGCCCGCACATCGGATTCATTAACTCTGCCTGTTGCACGCATTTGGCGTTTATTTTTAGTCGTTTTTTTCGTTAAAATATGGTTACGAAAAGAACGGCGGCATTTAAAACCGTTGGCTGTTGCTCTAAAGCGTTTTGCTGCGCCACGGTTGGTTTTTAACTTTGGCATTACTTTACACTCCAAATTAACTCATTTCGAAGCGGGTGGATTACTGCAAAAAACACGTTTAATCCACCCTACATTTCATTTTATTTTTTCTTTGGCCCTAACACCATCACCATCTGACGGCCTTCCATTTTTGGACGTTGCTCAATGACACCGTGCTCTGCTAAATCTGTCATCAGACGTTCCATTAGCTTCATCCCAAGCTCGAGATGGGTCATTTCACGTCCACGAAAGCGTAAAGTTATTTTTGCTTTATCTCCATTCGATAAGAAACGGATGATATTGCGTAACTTCACTTGATAATCACCTTCTTCTGTCGCAGAACGTAACTTCACTTCTTTCAAATGCACTTGTTTCTGGTTTCTCTTCGCCGCTGCCTTTCGTTTATTTTGCTGATAAGTAAATTTACCAAAATTCATTACTCGACAAACGGGCGGCTTTGCATCAGGTGACAATTCAACTAAGTCCGCACCACTTTCTTCACTTAAGCGTCTGGCTTCTTCTATGGAGACAATTCCTAATTGGCTACCGTCAGCGCCAATTAATCGTACCTCAGGAACCCTAATTTCTTCATTGATCCGCGGTTTTTTTTCAGTGCTAATTCTCACTTCCTCCTAATCAATCATCAGTTCGACCACGCATTGCAATGGCTTGATTTATCAAGTCTAAGCATTTCTCAATAGATAAAACGCCCAAGTCAACACCCTGCTGAGTGCGGACTGAGACAGTGCGTGTTTCTGTTTCGCGATCTCCGACCACTAATAAATAAGGCACACATTGTAATGTATGTTCGCGGATTTTATAGCCAATTTTTTCATTTCTCAAGTCCGATTTTGCTCTAATGCCTTGTTTTTTCAAAAAAGAGGTCATTTCTTTCACATAATCGTCTTGGCGATCAGTAATATTCATTAAAACAGCTTGGGTCGGCGCTAACCAAACAGGTAACTTGCCTGCATAATGTTCTAATAAAATCCCAATGAATCTTTCTAAAGAACCTAAAATAGCTCTATGTAACATCACAGGTACTTTTTTACTGCTGTCTTCAGCAATATAACAAGCTTCTAACCGCGCTGGCATAGAATAATCCAACTGCAATGTGCCACATTGCCATGTGCGACCTATACAATCTTTTAAGTGAAATTCAATTTTAGGGCCATAAAAAGCACCTTCGCCTTTCTTTTCTTCAAAAGTCAAACCAGCCTGACGTAATGCTTCAGATAAAGCGTATTCTGCATGGTCCCATAATTCATCTGTACCCAAGCGTTTAGCAGGTCGAGTCGCTAATTTAAGAATAATCGTGTTAAAACCAAAATCACGGTATACATCGACTAATAATTTAATAAAATTTAAAGATTCTGACTGGATTTGGTCTTCAGTACAGAAAATATGGCCATCATCTTGTACCATCTGTCGTACGCGCATTAATCCATGCATCGCACCAGATAATTCATTGCGATGGCAACAACCAAATTCGGCAAAACGTAGTGGCAAATCACGATAGCTCCGTAAGCCTTGTTTAAATACTTGTACATGACATGGGCAATTCATGGGTTTTAATGCATAGTGTCTATCTTCTACTGCTACGGTAAACATTTCTTCGCCAAACATGTCCCAATGCCCTGATTTTTTCCATAGTTCAAGATCAACCAGTTGGGGAGTCACAATTTCTTCATACGCATGGGCACTTATTTTTTGGCTAATATAACGCTTTATTTGCTGATAAATAGCCCAACCATTCGCATGCCAAAATACCATGCCAGGGGCTTCTTCTTGGAAATGAAATAAATCTAAATTCTTGCCGCTTTTTCGGTGATCGCGTTTTTCTGCTTCTTCTAAATTTTTTAAATAATTTTCTAATGATTTTTTATCTGTCCATGCCGTTCCATAAATACGTTGCAGCATTTCATTCTTCGAATCACCGCGCCAGTACGCGCCCGCTAATTTTGTTAATTTAAAAGCAGTCAGCTTCCCAGTATGCGGTACATGGGGGCCGCGGCATAAATCAATAAAATCACCTTGCTGATAAGTTGTTAATACATCATTCACAGGAAGGTCTTTGATAATTTGCGCTTTATACTTTTCACCAATACTTTCGAAAAATTGGATAGCCGCTTCTCGCTCTATTATTTTTCGTGTCACTGGAAGATTTTGTTTTGCTAACTCAGCCATTTTTTCTTCGATACGAATTAAATCTTCAGGTGTAAATGAGCGTTCGTAGGAAAAATCATAATAAAACCCATTTTCAACGACAGGCCCAATGGTCACTTGTGCGCTTGGAAATAAAATTTTTACGGCTTGAGCAAGTAAATGCGCCGTAGAATGTCGAATGACTTCCAGTGCCGATGGGTCTTTATCCGTTATAATAGAAACAGTCGCATTTTTCTCGACTAAATAAGAAGTATCGACTAATTTACCATCCACTTTCCCCGCAAGCGCCGCTTTCGCTAAGCCCGTTCCGATACTAGCTGCAATATCAGCTACCGTAAGAGGCGCTGGAAAATGTTTTTCATTACCATCTGGCAAAGTTACAATTAACATAGATTTCAAAACCTATTGGTAGGCACGAGTGGGATCGAACCACCGACCACCACCATGTCAAGGTGGTGCTCTACCACTGAGCTACGTGCCTATAAATTCAATCAAATGAGGGCGGTAACGATAGCATCACAATGGAAATATCGCAAGGGTGTTCATCACCTCATCAATCGCAAAATGGCATCGGAGTTGCCATTTTGAGACTCAAAGTGGCAACTCCGATGCCATTTTGCAAGGATCACTAAAAATCAACATCGCATGGCTCATATTTATTCAATATTCAAGTTATTAAAAAACCCGCACCCACTCAACTGAAGGAAAATGGGATTGAATCTCTGCCTTATCTTTTTGTAATACTAATAATTTCAAATGAGATCCTGCATCTTGAGTAAAATAAATAGGAATACCTTGGTTTCGTAGCTCCCAAATTTTTTGCATGGCAATCAGAGTTTCAGGTAAAAAATAACTGATGGGTGGCCATGCAGACAGCATCAATGCGTGCATAGTCAATGCATTTGATTCTGCGATTTGACCTAATTTTAAAAAATCTTTTTCTTGAATCGCTTGTTTAATAGCGATTAAATCTTGGTTGGCTTTGTCAAGCCAGGCGGGATACAGTGCGCTGGTATTGGCAGTGCGTTGCATCGCTTCTCGTGAACTGATATTTTTTTCTTGTTTGTTAAAAATTAATAATCCTACGTATAATTCAGGCCATGTTTCTAGGAGCGCTGTGGCATAACTATCCATGCCATCTGTTTCTATTCCTTTATGCCATTCTACAAAACCTGACATAATAGATCGACAAGCGCTGCCACTGCCCAGGCGCGCTAGAATAGATAAATCTTTTGTGCTTAATTCCCACTGAAATAATTGATTTAATGCGAGTACGAGCGATGCAAAACCGCAAGCGGAAGACGCAAGCCCTGCAGCAATCGGAATATTGACTTGAATCACTATAGTAAAATAAATCGTTCGCGAGCTACGAAATAAATCTAAAAATGCGATTAAGCGTTTATAAAAAGTTGAATCATAGCTAATCTCTTTACCATTAACTATTACTTTATCTTGCGTATGATTAATGCTTAACTCAGTTGTTGCACCTTTGTCGCCAAGTGAAATTGATAAACTCGATGTCATGGGTAAATTTAATTCTGAATCGCGTTTCCCCCAATATTTACATAACGCAATATTAGTCGCCGCAAATGCACTGACGGGTGAAGAACTTGCTGGAGAGTGCAAGCGCTCCCCTAAGATGAAATGAACAATATCAGATTTTTTCACAACGTACTCCTTGCATGGCAATGGTAATAGGCATTTGTTCTATGTTTTTGGCAGTCCCTAATCCTACAACACAATCACCCAATCCGGAACCGGAAATTTTTGCAGCTAGAATACCTGGCTCTGCTATTAACTTCTCGACAATCGCTTGTAAGGGGGGAGTATTGACCCCTAATGCAGCCATTAAACTTTGCTGAATCGTCATCAGATGACCCAGTTCTATGAAATTTTCAGTTTTCACTGCAGTGATACCCTGCTGCGCGCAGATATTGATTGCACGTAATAATTGCTTAAACAGGATAGACTTAGAAGAAAAATATTTTTTGACTTGGTTAATCGCAGTGACTGTGGGTGTTTTAGATCCTGAATAAACAAGTGTTAATGGATGAAAACATTCTATTCTTTCTGCGATTAAGGGATTTTTTCGATAAGCTACCATGCCACCGAGTACACACGCAGCTACATCTGCACCCGATCCTACACCTTGCACGGATTGCACAATCTGACGAGCTTCCCGAATCAATTGTAAAGGTGAATAAGATAATTCTAACCATTTTTTCAATGCAGCTAATACGGCTACTGTGACTGCAGCAGAGGAAGCTAACCCTATTTGATCCGAAAATTCGGATTGAATTGTAATATTGCAGCCTTGCTTAATCCATTTTCGATATTTCTTTAATGTCGCGAGTACAAATTGAAAAGGTGGAATAATTTTAAGTTGAGATAATGTTACAGTTAAATGACCCAATCCTGACATTAATTCTATTCGATTATCCATTCGAGGTTTAAGAGAGACATCAATACGCTTCTCTACCGCACACACAAGTGCATGCCCACCCTGCAATACAGCATATTCACCCAGCAACATAAGACTGCCAGGTGCTGAGGCTTTAATTAACACGCACACCTCGCGATTCACATTGAACAGGAATAATAATTTGTTGATAGTGTCTCGCGATTTTTTGTAATACGTTTTCATCTTCCATGGCAATTAGCACAATACCCGCCTTATCGCCCGCGACTGCACCTGCACCACTAATTTTGGCTGCACCACCTTTTTGTTCTATGTCGGCAATCATCTGTTGTTCTTTCAAAGGCACGACACCAATAGTGTTTAATAATTTATGATTTTCACGAATAGCTGTTATCACATCAGACATTTTATTGCATTGAAATGCTTGATCCATAGCATCTGTCACGGCAGCAAAATCATTGCCAATATCTGTTTGATTAAAATAAGGTGCGACAGTTGCGACACAATCACCTGTTGTAACTTGGGGTTGCCCTGTGTTCATGATATACAAAGGCAATGCTGGGGGTGTACGTGGGCTGATAGTATCTTTTTTGACATACAGACAACCTCCTCGCATTGAGCTAAGCAAATCAAGCCCGCTTGAATGCCCATGCTGAATATTTTCTGCTGTCTGTGCTAAATTAAAAAATAATTCTGGAGAAAGAGAGATTTGTAAATAATGCGCTATCGCAGATAACATACTCAAAATAGCAGCAGCTGACGAACCCATACCACAACCCATAGGAATATCAGATTGTATATTAATATTCATTCTTTTTAATGACGTGATCCCTGCGGCTTCTAACAACAGACTCAAAACAAATTGCGCCAGCTCGATGGGTTCTTGTAATACATCACCAATGTTTAAATGATTTTCTATAAAACACTGATAATTTTCCCTTAGACGATTTTTAACTTGTATTAATTTTTCAAAGGTTAAATTGCATGCACCTTTTAAATCAGGAAAATGAAAAGTAATTTGTGAGGCTGCTTGCGGCTGGACAGTAGTTGTTACATAACGATTGGTCGCCATCACTAACGCAGGATTTCCATAAACTACTGAATGCTCGCCTGATAATATTAATTTTCCAGGTGCAACACTTTGTGTTTTGGCCATTATTTTCATGTCTTTTTTTCGTAAATTCGTTGATGGTCTCGAATAGCCGCCAAACGAAACGCACCTGTTTTATGAGGAGATATTTCACACACACTACCATCTTGAGGATATTTAAAAGAATAAAATGCTTCATATTCAGAGTATGCCAATGCAGTGCGCTCTCTCAATAATGTCTGATGGAATGTTGGATTCAGCATTTTTTGATAACCTGGTTGAATAACTCCACTAAAAAATTCTGCAACGCACCCTGATCCATAACTATAAAATCCTATTCGCTTATTCTCTAAATCTTCTTGTGCTAAATCTAAAAGTGAGATTAAACCGATATACAAAGAAGCCGTATAGCTATTACCAATTTGTCGGCCATAATCAAGTGAAGCTTCCACTTGTTTTTGCAAAATTTCCTCAGGCAATTTATCGATATGACATATTTTCGCTAAATAGTGATGGGCTTTTTCAACAAGCCGCGGCACAGAGGCATGATAACAAAAATAATCATGTGCATTAAACTCACGTTGACTGAGCGCACGATATTGATGCCATGTTTTTTCTAACATCGTTAAATACAATTTACTGGAATATTTTCCTTCTACAAAAGCGGCATCCGCATAGTTAGGTCGCCAAAAATCCATGACATTTTCAGTGATAACACCATATTCAGGCTCAAGCGCTAAAAGACGTGGATGAGCAGATAACACCATTGCCACAGCGCCACAGCCTTGTGATGATTCACCCGATGCGCCCAAGCCATAACGTGCAATATCAGAGGCAATTAATAGTATTTTCTTATCAGGATATTGTCGTAGAAATGGCAGTGCAAGCTGTAATGCAAATGTCGCGCTATAACACGCTTGCTTTAATTCAATCACGCGACATCGTTGTGGTAATCCCAATAAATCATGAACATAAATACCTGCCGCCTTTGATTGATCAATCCCTGATTCAGTCGCAAATAACAACATTTCAATGGAAGAATAATCCACATCACGTAATGCCTCACGTGCAGCATTCGCTGCCATCGTCACAATATCTTCATCAGGTGGCGGAACCGCCATCTGAGATTGTCCTAATCCAATAAAATATTTATCAGGATCAACACCACGGACTTCAGCCAAACACGCTAAATCCAGCTTGTAATGTGATGTATAAAATGCAAGTGTATCAATACCAACTTTAAGCACTCTGACTCCCACCTTCTCTATTTTTATTTTCTAAGGAGCGTTCTAATTTCAAATGACTTTTCATTAACTCACCCGGATTTGTTTGCGCTGCCAGCAAAGATAATTCTCCGCATAATACTGCACAGGCTGCAATAATAGCTAGACGCCGTGCATTTTCGCCACGTGCCCGTTCCTCAAGACACCCTAACTGTTGTAGATTATCCCGTACAAAATCATGTGCCTTTCCATTGCCTACTGTACCTACAATGACATTAGGCAGAGTCACTGTAAAATATAAATCTTCATTCCGCGACTCAGCGTGCACTATCCCCTGCGATCCTTCAATAATATTAGCAGCGTCTTGTCCTGTCGCTAAATAAAAACCTAATAGCATATTCGCAAAATGTGCATTCGCACTGCGAAGACTGCCTGCAACGACACTGCCTATTAAATTTTTCTTAATATTTAACTGGACTATTTTATTAGACGTTGTTTTCAAAAAACGCTGACAAAGAGCAGATGAAATTAACACTTCCGCAACCACATATTTCCCTCTGCCTAAAATACCATTCACAGCCGAGACTTTTTTATCCGCACAATAATTTCCTGAAATAGAAACATAGTTTAAATTTTTATAATCCGATAAAATCCATTTCATCAAGCAATCACTTGCAAGTGTTACCATGTTATGGCCTGCTGCATCGGCAGTATTAAATTCAAAACGCAAATAAATTAAATTGCCGACTTGTTGACTATGAATATCCAGCAAACGAGCATAACGGCTGGTTTCAGCGACCATCCCTTGCATTTTTTCTTTCTGTTTGACGATGTTGAGAATCGCTTCATGCGCTTCTTGAATAGTATTCGCTTCCAGCACGACTGAACGCGTCATGCGTTCATCCACCACCATCGCACTAATACCCCCTGCTGCCGTACAGACCCTTGCACCTCGATGAGTAGATGCCCAGAGCGGTGTTTCAAAAGTTGCTAAAGGAATGGGAAGCAATGCATTGACCTCACCCTTTATTTTCACAGGTCCCACCAGTTGCATAGGAATACTTGCAATCTGTTTATTGCGTTGCCAATTCATAATGCATCATTTCCATTTAGGTTCTCATTAGACGATAGGTATGGTATAAAAGCGCCTCATTTTACTGGAACATGCCCAATGGCCGCAACAGAACATATCATTTTAGTAGATGAAAATGACAACCCTATCGGCACGGCTGAAAAACTTCAAGCCCACCGCGAAGGTTTGCGCCACCGCGCTTTTTCAATCTTTGTCTTTTCAGGAGATCATTTACTGCTTCAGCAACGCGCCAAAGAAAAATATCATTCGCCCGAACTTTGGACGAACACCTGCTGTTCCCATCCCCGCGAGGGAGAAACAGTTATTGAAGCAGGACAACGCCGTCTTAAAGAAGAAATGGGGCTCAATATATCTTTGCAAACAATAGGTTGGTTTCATTACATTGCGCATTTTAGCAATGGGTTAACAGAAAATGAAGTAGACCATATCCTGATTGGCACGACATTTCATCGAGAAATAATACCTAACCCATTGGAAGTATTAGCTTATCGCTGGATTACTCTTCCGGAGCTCGAAAAAGAATTAGCCGATAACCCTGAGCGATTTACACCTTGGTTAAAACAGGCTTTAAAAATAGTGAAATCTCATAAAAAAGCTATTCATTAAAATGATGATCATGTATTTATTATGCGCCAAAAGGACATAATGATATTCCAACAACACGCATATTAGCCAATTAATAGTCAAAAAATAGCCGAAGGATAGCCTATAATATTTTGATAAATAACATAAATTTAAAATATTTATCAAAAAAATTATAGCCAAAAAGGCAGAAAAATACTAAGCATCTATACTCAGGTTATGACTTGAGAGGTGTTAATAGTTGAGAAACGGGGAGAGAAGTTATGAGTATGAGCCATTCATTTGATGCTACACTTCAAACAAAAAAGGAAGCTCTTGGATATTTTGCAAGAGCAAAACAAGCGACCTATAAGAAGTCTGATTACGAAGAACTAGAAGCTTCAGTTTACTTGGAGGTACTCACCAAAGAACTAAAAGATGATCCTATTTTATTAGCCGCATTTGAAAAGCCACTCGCACCAAAGGGAGCTGCGGAAACACCAGAATTGTGTGCTCACTACAGAAATGAAAAGCTGCGTAAAGTTAAAAACGCTGATGAATTACGTCTATTAATAGATACCTTAATAAAACTCATGCAATATAAAGCTTTCAAGCTAAATAGTGCCAAGGCTCGATTCATCACTGGCGTTCTTCAAGCCTGCTACCTAACAAGGGAATCTAAAGAGTCCGATAAAATACAGCGCTGGCAAACAATAAAAAGCATGTTGGAGTCTGTTAAGGATAGTCATCTCGCCGACTCATGGGGCATAGGAGACCAAGCCAGAGACATAGTAGGTATGGAACAAACTTTAATCCATTATAAAAATTCGCTTAAGACAGCTGTAAAAGTTGCAGAAATAGTCATATTAAAAGAAAAAATTCTCCAAACAAAGCTAGACATAAAAACAGAGCTTGATGAGCTGAATGCTTCAATGGAGCAAATTCCCCTCACCTTACCAGCTTTTATTTACAATTTGTATGGAGCAAAACCAGCACTTCCTGCCATTGACCACGAGTCTTTACATTCAAATGCAGCCCACCAAGAGCAAACGACAAGTTTACTCACTGTAGGAATACAACAAATTATGGGCATGAATAATCCTGCTCGTAACTTCTGCTATGATGAAGACACGGGTCAATTAAGACAATGTGGCAAAAATATCAATAAGCTCAATACGATCATTAAAATGCTTGGTGGAACAACTTTCGTTGACATGGAGGAAAGCTCAGCAAAAACAACACCTAACCCTAGCGCTAGCGTAAACTTTATTAAAAACCTTCGTGCTATGTTAAAAGACGGGCTATTGGTTCTTGGCCAAGATGGCAGAATTACCCTTTATGCCATAGAAAAAGATGAGGAAGGTAGGGAAATAAAGAAAAAAGTAGAGCCTTCTTTCCCAAGTGGTTTTAGTTCAGAAATACTGCATCTTGAAAAAGAGCGAAATGATCCAGCGAAAGCTCAGGAACTACGTCACAAAGCGCTGGAAACATACATAGATATACTAGCGCACATACAACAGCTTCAACATGGTATCCAACTTAATGCCGAATACTCAGATTATTTAAATGACGCAGGCGAGTTAGGAGCTTTTTCAATGGTAGGCATGACGCTGCATGAAGAGATGGAAGCGCATAACAAAAAAGTTGCTCAAGCGCTTTATACTAAAATAACCGATGTGTTAGAGATTTTTAACGAGCCAGTCGAAAAACAATTAAAAGCCGCTGCCCCAGGCTTCACACTAGACCAAAGATCTAAGGCTCTCGCATCTGCTCGCCAACAGAGCGGCAGCATAAAAAGGAGCGTGGACGATATTTTATTGCATGCTAAAAGAGTCAGTGAGAAACGCGAAGAAGCAGTGAATCAAATGAAAAACGGTCACCGCTCTTTTTCCAAATCTCTGAGAAAACTGGTTAGGAAATTTGACAATTTTCGTCTATTACAGTTTGAACTTGGACAAGATGTTCGGGAACTATCAGAGGAAGAGCTAAGAGGAATGTACGCTACTTCAGCAGAATTTGATGCTGTAGTAGAACGACGATTACGAAAAAAAAGACCAAATGTAGAAGCAACTAGCAGCGATGAGGAAGAGGAAGATGAAGACGTAGAAATGCTACAAAGAGAAGAAGAAGATAGTAATCCTTCAGTAGAATCTAAAGACCAAGAGGGTGCCCCATCTCCTCAACGATCACTAAGCAGTCGAGGATCGAGAGCTAGCAGTCTACCAGGAACCTTAACGCCTCCTACTTCTAGCAGGGAGAAAAGTCCTTCGCCTATCTCTAATAACTCTGAAGTAGCAGGAAGCGCAGCAGCAGAGTTTCATCCTGTTGAAGTTGCTGTCCCACAATCACCTGTACCCACTCAAGGGAAAGCAGAAGCAGAAGTAGCAGTAAAACAGCCACAACCTCTTGAAGCAGGCGAAGCAGAATTTCAAGTGGTTGCTAGAAGAGAAGAAAAAGGAAATGAAGATACGCGCGCTAGTAGGCAAGATGAACAAGGTCATAGGGCGGACAAATTTAAAGCAGCAGCCCAAGAAGAAGAGGAACAGAAAGCGGAAAAATTCGAATTAAAGCTAGAAGAAATACCTGCGCCTAAAGTATCGCCATACATGTGGAAATATAATAGCGAAGAAAAAGAACCAGGAAAAAAATGGGTATACGAAAAGCCTGAAAAATTTAGCGCTGCTAGAAAAACCCTCGGCTATGACAAGCAAGAACGAGCAGATCTACAGCCAGCCGATTT
>JAJONP010000002.1 GCA_021323555.1 Gammaproteobacteria bacterium
CCTCTAAAATATTCTTGGATGGTAGAGAAGTTGACGTTGAACATAAAGCTATTTTCATGTTGGATGATTATAAAAATTTACATGAGAAGTATTTTACAAATGAAATAAGCGAAGATAATTATCTCTCAGAAAGAATAGGAATTGTTTTGCAATACCTCCAACGTCATCATTCTTCTAAAGCTACTCATGATCATGCAGTTGCTGTAGACCGTAATATGACGGGTGAAATGAAACAAAAAAAGAGTTACGGAAATGCTGCGAAGGCAAGAGAAAACTTGGCAAGCTTGAAAACAGAGAAACTTGAAACTCGCACTGTCCGACAGGAGAAAGATGAAAAAACTGAGGCAGAAGTCCAAGCAGCCAAAAATGTTTCTGGAGAAAAAGTAGAAGCAGAGACAGAAGAAGCAGAAAAAATTCAAGCAAAAAAAAATGTCGATGTAGGGAAAAGCAGTCTTGTTGAAAACATTGAAACAGCTAGCACGGGCAAACGCGATGAATGGAGTGATCTATTAGGAGAGTTAGGCGCAGAAAGCACCGAGCTCACATCAGCACCCCCTAGAGAGACGCCTTCTGTTGTCGACAAGATGATAAACACAGGGAAAGCAGCCGTGGCATTAGAGAAAAAACCAGAAGAAACAAAAAATAAAGCAGAAAATAAAAAAGACCCTGGGGAAGAGAATAACGAGACTTCCCCAACACCACGACCCCGCCGCTAAAAATCTTGTGAGAAAAACGCTATTTCGGATGTAATCAATTTGCCTGATAGAGTATAATCCCTGCGGTTTGATTAAATCCTATTATTAACAGTAACGAGAGAGGTATGTGTGATGGCATTACGTCATAATTATCGTCAACGCACGGATGCAGTAGATGAGCTGCTTAATGGAGTAAGAGAGGCGCAACAAAGAGCATTAGCAAAAGAGGAAGCTGAACTGGCCGAAGAAAAAGAAAAACTAAAACAATCGGAAGCGAGGCTTCAACAAGCAGGAGAGAAGCTTGCAGAAGAAAAAGCTGGACTAGCAAAGGTAAAAGCCGAACTAGCAACGATAAAACAATTGGAACCCTTATCAGAACAAGAAGCAGCTCTGTGTGGAGAAGCGAGTCAATTAGCTAACCGCTATACTGAGCAATTCAAACCACGAACGCTGTTAGCAATTTCTATCAAAAAAGGAATACAAGAATATCAGGGATTAGAGACACTTGCGTTAAAGAAAGAAAAACTCGCGGCTTTAGAGAAGACATTAGAAGCTATTGAAAAAGCGCGTGTGGAAGAGGACGCAGTCGAACGGCAATACGTTGAAAAAATGACTGCATGGAAAGATACATTAGCTCAAATAAAAGCGCAGTTGGATGAATTGCCTGAAGATCGCAGCCCTTATGCCGCATATATTAAAGGGTATGAATTGAGTATAGATCTTGTTAAACGAGTTGAGGGGATATTTGAAAAAACATACCCTGGGAAACAAAAACTTGATGTCGCATGTCTTACATTAAAAAATAACGTAGGTGCATTGGCAGAAAAATTACAGGCTGAATTACCTGACCATGCCATGGGAACACCACCTAGCCCTGTTAGTTCCATGCAGGCAAGTAGTAGTACACCACCACGATCAGGTAGCGATTCGGATCAGATAGCAGCAGCATCTCCATCTCCTTCTTCGGATAGAAGCTCAGGCGATGTGTCACCTGAGAGAAGCCCTAAAAAAGAAAAAGAAGTAGATGAAAAAGAAATACCGATGCAAAATCAGCTTGCAGGCTTTTCTTTGCAACCTAAATCAGCAGCGCCGCAAAAACCGGCTGCGCCTGTTCCACCTAAGAAGGGTATTCTTAGCGGATTATTTGGTAAAAAATCCAAAGAACCTAGTGCAACAGTAACGCCTGCTAATCCACAACAGCAAGCAAAATCAGGTACTGGTTTCAAGGCTAATTACTAATTAGTCACACAAGCCCCTTTCTTCCCTCTTCCTGAATTGCATGTACAGGAAGAGGGTTTTTTGATGTGACAAAAAAGGAGATTATTGAAAAACGAAAAACTCTTTCTGTTATAATAAATGCTTTCAGCAGAGGGGCATAAAGAAACATGGAAAGTAATCCTAAGCCTTTCTCCATTTTTGATTTATTACTACAGTTATTTAATCAGAATAATGGAAAAATAGTTCTTCCAGAATTTGCAAAACATGACCTTGAAGCCGCGCTTAATTTCTTAAGACATTCTCATGATTATTATTACCATGAAACACTTGTTTTATATTTTTTCGAAATAGAATATTTACTGCTGTGGGCATGGTTAATTATTAAAAAATCTATTCTTCACCTAAATGAGCAGGATATTCAAAAATATATAGCATTTCGCTTAAATCCTTCTATGCCTGGGGGAGACACATGGCCAAATCCTCGTTTTATTGAAGGCAGGAGTATCGCAACAACTCCTCAGGGCTCGCAGCCGTTTATATCAACTGACATTGAACAAAAAAATAAAAAGAAAGTAAAAAAATATCGCCTTTCACGAAGAGGGATTAAAAAAATAATGAATGTCATAGACAAGTTTTATAATTTTTTATTACTGAAAGGGAAAATTTTTAACTACTCTCCACTTCTACCTTTTGATCAAGAGGAAAATGATATCCTGGAGCAGCAACTGCCAACAGAGATACAACAATTAACGGAAATTCAATGGCAATATTGTATTAAAGTCGCACGAAAAATGGCTGATGATGATCCAAATCAAGGTGAAAAAACATTGTTCATCATCATTCTTTTTTATTGGCTTTATCCGCATGTGATTGAGATGACTGCTCGTGGCAACTGGATACCACAGATGAATCACTTTTATAAGGGGAATAAACAAAACTGGCAGCTCAAGGTATTAGACAAGAAAAAAAAGCTACGTACTATATGGGTGAGCCATGAGATGTTAGAGGCTTTAAAACGGTATCGAACAAGTCGCGGGTTAAAGCCGCTACCTTCAATACTGGATACCAGCCCTCTGCTGCCAAACGAAAAAGGACTGGCTATTACTGGTGAATCAGATATTAGAAAGATAGTTCAGGATTGTTTTGATAAGGTCATTGAAGAGCTACGGAAAGATAAGCTATCGAGGGAAGCCGATAAAATGGAATTAGCTACGATAACTGATCTACGTCAAACAGGTATATTGGATGATATGAGAAAGCGTGGTTTTTCTCAAATACAAGTTCAGAAAAAAATGGGAGAGGATTTGAATGCTCTTTCAACTTATCCGTATAACGATAGCCAGATGAAAAAGCGATATGAATCCGCTAAAAATAAAAAACTTATTGAGAGATTTGAAGTATGAAAAATCGCCCTAAGCCTTTCCCTATTTTTGATACAGCAAATTTATTTAATATTCCGCCTATCAAGATACTTCTTCCAGAATTTACAAGCCATGATCTTGAAGTTACACTAAATTTTTTAAAAAAATATGATAACAAAATAACACTTACTTTGTATTCTCGTGAAATAGAACGTTTACTGTTGTGGGCATGGTTGGTTGTTAAAAAATCCGCTCTTTATCTTAACGACCAAGATATCCAGAAATATATTGAATTTCGTCGTACTCTTCCAACTTCTTGGATAAGTATTAAGAAAAATCCGCGCTTTATTAAAAAAGGAAAAACATGGCGAGTTCATCCAGATTGGCGGCCCTTTGAGGCAACTCTCATTACACAACATACAAAAAAGATAAAACGAGAACAGCTTCGACATCCACTTTTGCAAAAAGAGATTTCAAGAATTTTTACAGTACTCAATAAGTTTTATACTTTTTTTCTAGTTAAAAAAAGAGCGCCAACTAACCCTATAAGACTTGCCTGGCGAAAAGGTCTACGTGTGTTGAAGCAACAATTACCACAAGAAACGGTAAAACGGCTGACGGAAATTCAATGGCAATATTGCGTTAAAGCAGCATTACAACTCGCTGCGAATGATCCTGATCGCCATGAGAAAATATTATTTATTATTACTATTTTTTATCTGCTGTACCCACTTCCTTCTGAATTAGTTGCGTCTAATCACTGGACACCCAAAATGAATCATTTTTATCAAGATAGGAATAAAAACTGGTGGTTTAAAGTGCATAATAATGGCAGGCTACGTGCGGTTGCTGTAAGTGATGATATGCTAAATGCTTTGAAACGCTATCGACTTAGCAAAGGTTTAAAGCCCTTACCTTCGCCAAAAGATAATATACCTTTATTAATAGTAAAACCAGGCGAAGGTGCTATTGCTCAAATATGGAAGTTAAAGGACTTGGTTCAACAATGTTTTAATATGGCTGCTATACAATTACGAAAAAATAAGTTATTCAATGAAGCCAATGCCCTGAAGCAGGCAACGATAACATGGATACGCAATACAGGTATTTCAGATGACGTGAATAAACGCCGGCGTCCTATAGAACATGTGAGAGAGGATGTGGGATATGTGAAAGATACTTCAAAAGCTATCATGAATCAGTATAAAACCTGATATATAGAATCTACACTTATTCGTCCTTTTCACCTCCTATTCTCGCACGCTGCAATCCCCATATTTCATTATCACTTGTTTAATGACTCAACTGAGTTTTACATAATGCTTATGGATAGAGAGCAAGTTCCGGCGCGACCTGCTTAATAGATGCATAGTTTTTATCGTTATGCAGTAAAGTTAATTGATACTCCGTAGCTATTTGGGCAATCAGGCAATCTATTGAGCTACGAACAGTTTTCTCATTTTTTTATAATCATAATTCTCTCGGATGTTGATTTTGCCTTTTAATTCCCGTATATCATGTCGACGATGGTTTTCTACAAATTCTTTTAGCGCCAATTCGATCAATTCTCGTTTACTCGATGCTGTCGTATAGCGAAAAGCTTCTTTAACCAGACTATCGTTTAATACAATATTCGTACGCATACCGATACACCTCCGTAGGTGTATGCTAATACACTTAAGGCCTCGCTTCAACCCATCATTTACGATTTCGACAATACTGGTTTTTTTATCCTTTTTGAATTTTTTCAGAAGGTGGCTCAAAAACACAGGCGTGTGTTCGCGTTTTTGCGATTCGCAGCTTATATTCTCGCACGCTGCAATAATTCCAATACTTCATTATCACTTGTTTGTGGAAAATCTTCATACCATGTGCCTACGCTGTAAAACGGCTCGGGGGTAGATAGGCAAACTAGCTCATCCACTTCTTTTCTGATTTCTATGCAGATATCAGGCGAACCGACAGGAACCGCAACAATTATTTTAGCAGGCTGAGATTTTTTAAGCGCGCTAATCGCTGCACGCATAGTCGCTCCTGTTGCCAAGCCATCATCTACAAGAATAATAGTTTGATGGGTGATAAGAGGCGGTAAAGCTTCATGGCGATAAAGTTTATTTCTACGCGTCAGTTCGTGGCGTTCTGATGTAATAACTGCATCGATTTGGTTTGTCGTTAATGACAATGAATCTAAAATATCTGAATTAAAGACAATCACATCGTTATTTGCTATTGCTCCCATTGCCAATTCTTCTTGCCCTGGAACTCCCAGTTTTCTCACCAAATAAATATCCAGTGGTAGCTGAAGTTTTTGGGCAATCTCAAAAGCCACTGGCACGCCACCTCTGGGTAATGCTAGAACTAATGTATGTGGTTTATTTTGATAAACCATCAGCCGTTCTGCTAATAGCTGACCCGCCTGCGTGCGATGATGAAATTTCTTCATATTATTCCTCTTGTTCGTGTCTGCCATATTTATCTAAAGAAATTTTTAAAGCTTTTTCTCGCTGTAATCGGAAGTGCAGTTTTTCTTCCTCGTGTTTGAGTGACGCATGTAGTCGCGTGATTCGTCCTAAATAAAAATGAATGTCCTTTTGAACACGCAACAATTCTTCTTCGACTGCCTTTGTATTCTTCATTATTGAATTTCCTCATTTTAAAGTTTTAGAAAAGATTAATTTTGTAGCAGTATATATATTTTTGATTTTAATTGATGCGGCTAATCTGCCATAGTTTGCGTGAGATATATCTTACAAATAATGTAAGCGTATCACTGCTTGTATTCACTCATTGACAGAGAGTGTGCATAGCTGGCATAGTATTTTTTCCTTTCTTATATCATCTTTTCTAATTAAAACTTCTTAAAAATCCTGCAAAAAATGGAGTTTCATCTCAATTGAGCGCCTATCTCATCATTGAATTTTTTCTTTTGGTAGGCCAAAATCCGCTCTACTTTTCATCGCTTTAATTTTTATTTAAAAATTAAAGTATAAATTCTAAAGCATAATAATAATCATATCGGTGGTGGCATGGTAACTGAGATAGACGAGGGCAAAGGGTTAGTCAAAGTATATTGGGCAGATATACGTGACCGTGTTAAAAAAGTAGAACCCGCCTTTGCGAAAATTGTAGATGAACTTAATCCTGATTCAACATTTCCACTGTATTTAGCTTATTATCCTTATGGAGATTTAATCGGGGATACGCGAAGTTTATTTCTTCCTGGCATATGGGGCGGATATCATAGGCTTTCCGATCCAACCCTTCCTAAAGATATTGTTAAGCATTTAGGTTATGGGATGGATAGCGCACCTTTGGGTATGGTTCTTGAGAAACAATTAGAATATTTTATAGATTTAAAAAACGAAGGGATAAGTATTCCCTGGCTAGTTTACTCTGCTGGTATGTTTTTTCCTTTCTCTTCTATTCTCAATAAAAAAAGTAGCCGTTTTTACCCTGCTAATGGAATTCTAACAACAACATCGGGCGTCAGATCAGCTTTTATGTTACCTAATATTGGTTGTGCCACACATCATTCTAATTTACAGAGAGATTTCAATGTACAAAGCCCGCCGCCTAAATCTCTCTATGAACATTGGCATGTGTTTAAGGAAATAGTTAATAGTGGATTAACAGATTGTAATTGGAATTCCTGTATTATTTATTTTTCAGAAAAATGGATTAACAAGCTTTATTCAGATAAAGCATGGTTAACTTTAAAAATATATTTTTATGAGTTAGCTTGGTCCTATGCGGAATATAAACGAAGTTATTTTAGCCATGATTTTGCTTTTTCAATGTTTCAAAAGAAACGTAATCTAAAACCTAATCCTTATTTAGCAGACACTGCACGTCATTTATTTATAACAGCGCTAGGTGCCGCGCCTGGGTATGCACCCACCAGTGCAGATGAGGGGCTACCTGTCGAGGCATTACAAAAAGCATTTGTGCAATCTTATGGATTAAAAACCTATTTGCCTACTATCATGGAACCCACTCATTTTAATTTTGAGACAGACCGTTTACCTATTTATTATTCTTTACAAAATCCTTCTACGCATGTTTTTTCGCCTAAATCACGAAAAGTATCGAGCACTTTATTTGAGATGCGAGAACTTGAATATATTATGCGAATTTATATTGAAGAACTTTCACGAAAAGATAGTATTTGTTTCGATACGGTCATGAGTCAAATGGCACATGATGTAAAATTTCATTATTTTCATAACAAGTCTGATCGTCATCATATTGTGAAACCCTCTCATGAAATTGCTGAGGCTGATAATAGATTTGATTATGATAATTTGAAGTATAAAGCCATCGGCGCTAAATTTGCTGGCGATGCCCGATTTGTACGAGGATGTATTATGATTGCGCCAAATGAGATAAAAGAAAAAAAAGACGATAATAAATGATATTTTCTTTTTTTTTGCAATAATTTCATTTAGAATGAGCAAATTTTCTACTTTATAGAGGTTTATCTCTTGAATATTCTTTGTGTTATTCCAAGCCGAATTAGTTCGGCTCGCCTATCGCGCAAGCCTTTATTGGCTATACAAGGCAAGCCAATGATTCAGTGGACCTATGAAAATGCAAAGCGGTGTCATGTGATTTCTGATGTCATTGTAGCAACGGATGACAAAGAAATTGCTCAAGTTATTCAGAATGTGGGTGGAAAAACTGTCATGACTGATCCAACCATTCAGACAGGAACGGATCGCGTTGCGGCTGTTGCAGAACTTTATCCGGATGCAGACATTGTCATTAATCTGCAAGGCGATGAACCTTTTATTAAACCATGCATGTTAGAGCAACTTGTTTCTCCTTATCTCGCAGGTGAATTGCCTGAGATGACTACGTTAGCTCGTCCTTTGGATATGAATATTAACTATACTTCGCCAGGTGCTGTTAAAGTCATTGTAGACGCCTATCATAATGCGCTTTATTTTTCTCGCTCACCTATTCCTTATTTTCGGGCTCATCAAGAAAATGTGCCTGTTTATCATCACATGGGGCTTTACGCGTTTACTCGTGATTTTTTAATGACTTATAAAACATTTGATCAAACCCC
The DNA here is from genome assembly GCA_021323555.1 of Gammaproteobacteria bacterium. Next base: position 8,343 of record JAJONP010000002.1, read on the forward strand.
GCTAGAAAAAATTGAGTCATTAGAGCAATTACGTGTATTAGAAAATGGATTTAAAATTCGAGTTTGCTTAACTGAACATGCCTCATTGGAGATCAATACGCCTGAAGAGCTTGAACAAGCACAGCAATTTGTATATACGGACTGAATTCTTGGCTATGATATACCCCTATGATGAAACTCTCTTCAATACAACCCATTGGGATATTCGATAGTGGCATTGGCGGCCTCACAGTTGCTCGTGCCATTGTGAACCATTTACCCAGCGAAAATATTATTTACTTTGGGGATACCGCTCACCTGCCCTACGGTGATAAATCCACAAGTGCCATTCAAGCGTATTCCGTTAAAATCTCGGATATGCTCCTAAAGCAGCAGTGTAAAATCATCGTGATCGCCTGTTATTCTGCCACATCTGCCGCGTATGAATTAGTGAAAGAATATGTCGGCAGTCGTGCAATGGTCATTAATGTGATTGATCCCATGATGCATCATATTGATGCCCATCACGCACATAAGCGTATTGGTTTAATAGGTACGCGCCAAACAGTGAATTCTAATATATATAAAAAAAAGATTGATAAATTAAATCGTCATATTGAACTGGTTTCTCTAGCAACTAACTTATTAGCATCCGCTATTGAAGAGTTTGGTAATAATAAAGTGATTGATAGTTTACTCGAAGAGTATTTATCACATAACAGCTTAAAAAATTTAGATGCTCTCATTCTTGCTTGCACGCATTATCCTGTTGTTAAAGAAAAAATTTCGGCTTTTTTTCAAAATCAAATAGAAATTATTGATCCTTCTAATATTATTGCAAAAGCAGTAAAACAATGTTTAGAAGAACATCACTTACTCAATATAACAGCTAAAGGCACACAACATTTTTATGTGTCCGATTACACAGAGTCATTTGTCACGGGAACAAAAACATTTTTTGGTGATGCGATCAATTTAGAGCATTACCCCTTGTGGGATTGATCTATATGAATTATCGCCACAGTTATCACGCGGGTAGTTTTACAGATGTTTTTAAACATACTGTTCTGGTTTCTCTGATTCAAGCATTGCAACGCAAAGAGACTCCTATTTGTTATCTCGATACGCATGCAGGCACGGGCCATTATGATTTATTTTCAGAAGAAGCACAAAAAAGTAAAGAATTTGAAGGAGGCATTGGCCAACTATTTGAAATAAAAAATCCGCCCACTCTCGTTAAGCAATATCTTGCTTGCATACAGGCAGTGAACACGCGTTTGGCTCATTCAGAAATGTCTCGCTTGCGTTATTATGCAGGCTCACCTGCTATCATGCGTTATTTTTTACGAGAGCAGGATCGGATGGTGCTAACAGAATTGCATCCGCAAGACTATCAATTATTGAAAAATTATTTCTCTGATAATAAACGTGTTAATGTGCATTTACTCGATGGTTATCAAGGCTTAAAAGCTTTTTTGCCGCCTAAAGAACGTCGTGGCTTAATTTTGATTGACCCATCTTATGAAAAATCCAATGAGTTAGAGCATTTGGTTTCTGCTCTCTCTTTTGTATTAAAACGCTTTGCAACGGGTGTTTATGCGGTATGGTACCCTATCAAAAATAGATTAATGATAGATCAATTTCATCGTGCTTTAAAAAATGTGGTTCAATGCCCTACTTTGATTACAGAACTTAGTATTTATCCGGAAGATAGCGCCCAACATTTGAATGGTTGTGGCATGGCTATTATCAACCCTCCCTGGCAGCTTGATATTCAAATTCTTGAGTATTTACCTTGGTTATGGAACATATTAAGTGTTCACGGCCAAGGGAAATACCGTGCATCACCTCTTTAGGGAGTGAAAATCTGTTAAAATAGATAGTCGTATAGGGTTCTCAATATAGGAGGAAAGGTATCATGAAAAAATTGATAGCGAGTATGATTATTACAACGAGTTTTCTCACCGCATGCACCACAGGACAAAAACAAGCAACGGGTATTATTGGTGGTGGTGCAGTAGGCGGTTTAGTCGGCGGTGCTGTGACTGGCGGCTCTCCAGTGGGTGCGGCGGTCGGCGCTGTCGGCGGTGCTTTTGTAGGGAACGCAGTCAGCAAACATTATTAAGTTCTTTTTTGAGGGCAATATCAGGATAGATAGTATATTGCCCTTTTTTATGCCCGCTTATTTAGTTTATACTCCTCTGATTCAGCCTCATTCAAGGTTTAACAAAATGATAAAAAATAGTAAGACAGCTATCACCCCCACACGTTCAGAAGATTATCCCGAATGGTATCAGCAAGTGATAAAAGCAGCAGATCTAGCTGAAGTCTCGCCTGTGCGTGGCTGTATGACGATTAAGCCATGGGGTTATGCGCTATGGGAAAATATGCAGCGTGCTATTGATGAACAATTAAAAGCAACGGGTCATAAAAATATGTATTTCCCATTGCTAATTCCTGCCAGCTTTTTGGAAAAAGAAGCAGAACATGTCACAGGTTTTGCGAAGGAATGCGCCGTTGTCACTCATTGTCGTCTTACACATGATGAAACAGGTAAATTAGTGCCTGGTAGCCCTTTAGAAGAACCTTATATTATTCGTCCAACGTCTGAGACTATTATCGGTGAAGCATTCTCACGCTGGATACAATCGTATCGAGATTTGCCATTATTAATCAATCAATGGGTCAATGTCATGCGTTGGGAAATGCGCACCCGTCTATTTCTACGTACTTCAGAATTTTTATGGCAAGAAGGCCATACGGCGCATTCCACTCCCGAAGAAGCGCAAAATGAAACATTAAAAATTTTTGAGCTTTATGCAAGGTTTGCGGAAGATTACATGGCCATGCCCGTTATTAAAGGAGAAAAAACGGCGAGCGAGCGTTTTCCTGGCGCAGTGAATACGTATTGTATTGAAGCCATGATGCAAGATAAAAAAGCCTTACAGGCAGGCACTTCTCATTTTTTAGGACAAAATTTTGCGCGCGCATTTAATATAAAATTTTTAAGCGCACAAGGCCACGAAGAATTTGCTTATACAACATCGTGGGGCGTTTCAACACGTTTAATTGGTGGGCTTATCATGACACACAGTGATGATAATGGGCTAATACTACCGCCTAAGCTAGCCCCTGCTCATATTGTTCTTTTACCTATTTTACATAAAGAAGAACAACGAGCGGAAATTTTGGGATATTGTGAAGAGTTGATGCAAGAATTACAGCAAATTTATTATCACGATAAACGTTTAATCGTTGAAATAGATATCCGCGAACTGACAGGCGGTGAAAAAGCCTGGAGCTGGGTAAAAAAAGGCGTACCTATTCGTCTGGAAATAGGCCAGAAAGAATGCCAAAATAATACCGTATTTGTAGGGCGTCGCGATCAAGATTACAAAGAGCGTTACACGCAAAGCCGCGCAGAATTTCTTGACACGATTGCAGCACAGCTCGATGAAATGCAACAAAAATTATTGCAACGCGCACGTGATTTTCAGCAACAACACACACAGGAAATAAATAATAAAACCGACTTTTATGATTTTTTCACAAAATCAGAAGGCGGTTTCGCTTCTGTGCACTGGAATGGGGATGCAGAAATCGAGGCCAAAATAAAACAAGACCTGAATGTGACAATTCGCTGTATTCCATCCATAAGCCATCCCGCGCCTGGGACCTGTATTTTTAGTGGCGAGAAAAGCACCCAGAGGGTTATTTTTGCGAAGTCTTATTAGACTTATTTTTTATATTAATAGCATAATTTCTATCGCTCTAAAAAAAAATTTATGCTACCCTTTTTTCCCACTATCAAATATGAAGAAAGCGGAATGGATGTTATGACAAATATACAAGAATTAGAAGCAACAATTCAAAAAATAGCGGTAAAAGGCAAAGGTATCTTAGCGGCAGATGAAAGTTCTCCGACTATTACAAAGCGTTTTGCAGATATTTCTATTGAGTCCACAGAGGAAACACGCCGTGCTTATCGTGATATGTTAATGACAACGCCTGGCTTAAGTGAATACATTGCTGGCATTATTTTATTTGAAGAGACTCTCTCTCAAAAAACATTAGATGGCACCCCTTTCCCCGAAAAATTAAAAAGCCTGGGTATCTTGCCGGGTATTAAAGTAGATAAAGGTTTAGTTAAGCTCGCGAATACGGCAGATGAACAAGTGACGCAAGGGTTAGATGGCCTGCCAGAACGGCTGGTGGATTATAAAGCAAAAGGCGCTTGTTTTGCGAAATGGCGTGCCGTGTATGCTATTTCGGCGAACACGCCCAGCATGTTGGCTATAAAAACCAATGCAGAAGGGTTAGCACGCTACGCTGCCATTTGCCAAGTCAATGGCATTGTTCCGATTGTAGAACCAGAAATTTTAATTGATAGTGATCATACCATTGAGCGCTGTGCTGAAATTACTGAGCGTGTATTGCATAGTGTTTTTAAAGCGTTATTTAAGCATAAAGTCAAATTAGAATATATCATCTTAAAACCAAGTATGGTTATTAATGGGAAAAAATGCTCCGTTAAGGCGACAGCGCAACAAGTTGCACAAGCAACGTTGATGGTATTGCGCCGTACAGTGCCTGCGGCTGTCCCTACGATTAATTTTCTATCGGGTGGACAATCTTCGGAAGAAGCAACCGCTAATTTAAATGCTATCAATCAAATTGCACTGTACCAGCCATGGAATCTCAGTTATTCTTATGCGCGTGCTTTACAAGAATATCCTTTGAAACTGTGGCAAGGCGATTCAAAAAATGTGGCTACTGCACAAGCTGCTTTTTATCGTAGAGCTAAATTAAATAGCTTAGCTGCTGTTGGAAAGTATAACGCGTCTATGGAAAAGGACGCGTAATGTAAGGGTCGTATAGCGCATGCATTTGCACGGTGCGACTTTGGTTAAACTGCTACAATAAATGGAATTTTATATGGCAATTACTGTTTTAAATACTGCAGATGCAAAGGAACAATTTACCGATTTAATTAATCGTGTAGTTCATAGTAAACAAAGAGTGATATTAACTCGTCGTGGAAAAGAAATAGCCGCGATTATTCCTGTTGGAGATTTGGCATTATTACAGGAAATACAAGACAGACATGACTTGCGCGATGCCATCAATGTGTTAAAAGAAGTGCGGAGTGTAGGAACAATGACTTTAGATCAATTGAGAGAAGATATAGGCGTATAAACCGTGTCAACCCCTTATCATATAAAAATTTCACCAACGGCTGCTCAACAAATTAGACAGTTACCTGTTAAACAAAAAAAAATAGTGGTCAAATTAGCTGAGGCACTGTCTATTAATCCCCGCCCCCCTGGCGCGAATAAAATTAATGGTATGACAGGTCTTTATAGTGAAAATGCTAATGCATTGCGTCTAATTTATAAAATAGAAGAGCAGGAAGTTTTGTTGTTGCTTGTTAAAGTGAGGTAAATGAAAGCCGCGTCATCCCTATATGCTAAACCTACTTAACTCTTCCTTTTTAGCTAAACTCTAAATCAATTCTAGCTTCTGGCTGCTTGATAATGTCATTTTAGGCTGGAGGCCTGAGGGATCAACATTTTTTCTAAGAACCCATTATTTAGATTTAATAAGTGACACATAGAGCCGATGTTAAGAAAGTAAGCCGAAGGCCTGAGGGATCGACACTTTTTTAAGAACATATTATTTAGATTCAATAAGTGACACATAGAGCCGAAGGCCATGAGAAATTAGCCCAGGCTAAGGGCGCGCTTTTCGCGCCCGCAGGCCTGGGTCACTTATTCTCCCACCTCATGCCAGCGCCGAAGGCGCGGAAGAGAGAGCAGATAGCATAGATGGTTTCTGTAAATTTTATTGATAGTTTCGTATAAGCGATCACGTAAAGCCTTACAGAAAGGAAAAGTTTACAATATTTTGTTGAAAATACGGTATGAATATATATTTGCGATAGCGATTGCAATATGTTTTTTTCCAGGTAATCTTTCGCGCCTTCAACGCTGGCAGGGTGCGGGAATGATTGCCCCAGGCCTGCGGGCGCGAAAAGCGCGCCCTTAGCCTGGGCTAATTTCTGACAGCCTTCGGCCTACTTTCTTACCTTCGGCTCCATGTGTCACTTATTGAATCTAAATAATATGTTCTTAAAAAAATGTCGAATCCCGCAGGCCTTCGGGCTATTTTGACTCAAAAGCCTTTTTTATTTTTTTAAAGAAAGATGTCCTCAAAGTGATTAATATAGACAGGACTAACAAGCTCTTTATTATATCTTCCCTTCTTCAAACAACACATGCATCCCTAATTTTCCAGATTCGGGATTATAAGCACGTTTATCAAAGTGTTTTTGTTTGCGTTTTTCAGTAGAAGTCTTTTTATTTTTTGTAGTAGTACGAAACGTACCTGTTTTTTTACCTTCTTTTGTCAACCCAGTCGAAATCATTTTAATTTTGTCGCGCATTAGGACGCCCTACCTTCTGTTGCTTCGCGTTCTTTAATATTCTTTAACACCTGATCAATGCCATCTCTATCAATAATATCCATTCCTTTCTTACTAACACGTAATTTCACAAAACGCTTTTCGGCTTCTGACCAAAACCGATGTTCATGAAGATTAGGAAGAAAACGACGTCTCGTTTTATTGTTAGCGTGGGATACATTATTCCCTGCCATGGGGCGCTTGCCCGTCACTTGACACACTCTGGACATATATTCTCCGATTTTTAATCTGATTGTTTCAATTCAATTATTCTATTATTAAGCCAAGCGGCGATTTATATCAGAATTTATACTAGAAAGCAATCATTAAAGCAGTTAAAGCAACCCCGTTTCCGCAAAAGAGAGAGTTCGGTTATTACCTATCACAATATGGTCTATTAACTGAATAGCCACCAGAGCCAAGGTTTGTTGTAATAATTGAGTTACTTCTCGATCCGCGTGGCTCGGGGTGGGGTTGCCTGAGGGATGGTTATGCGCCAAGATTACTTTCGCAGCATTATGCTTTAAGCCGCGTTTTACGAGTTCTCGGGGATAAATATTGGCTTGATTAATAGTGCCATGAAACATTTCTTCAAAACATATCATCCGATTCTGGTTATCTAAAAATAAGCAGCCAAAAACTTCGTGCGGATAATCTTGAAGACGATTCGCTAAAAAACGCTTGGTGAGATAGCTATTAGACAAAATTTCGCCCTCCGGAAGATCTGCTTCCAAGTAGCGACGACCCAATTCAATAGCCGCTTTCAACGTGGCATATTTCGCTTTGCCAAACCCTTTCTTTTTAAAAAGCTGCTCTGGCTCTGAATCTATTACCTTTTTTAACCCCCCATAGTCATTTAATAACTCGCGAGCTAGATCAAGCGCTGTCTTGCCACGGATTCCTGTACAAATAAATATTGCCAATAATTCAGCATCTGATATATTTTGCACACCATGGCGTAATAATTTTTCTCGTGGTCGTTCGGCCACAGGCCAATGAGCAATTTTCATGATGAAATCTCCGTAAGTGATTAGGATGGTCAGATGAAACAGCATTTGTTATACAAACAAATTCTTTTAGGTGTGACGGGCGGTATTGCAGCGTATAAAAGTGCAGATTTGGTACGGCGGCTACGTGAAGCAGGAGCAGAAGTGCGCGTTGTCATGACCCACAATGCCAAGCAGTTTATAACCCCTTTAACGATGCAAGCTGTTTCTGGCAATCCTGTACATGACGATTTATTTGATTTGAAAGCAGAAGCAGCGATGGGTCATATCGAGCTTGGGCGATGGGCAGATGTCATTTTGATTGCGCCAGCGAGTGCAGATTGTATGACAAGATTATTGCAGGGCGAAGCGTCTGACCTTTTGACAACGCTGTGTCTTGTAACAAAAGCACCTATCGCTTTAGCACCCGCTATGAATCAAGGCATGTGGAATAATATAGCTACACAATCGAATGTTCAAGCATTACAAGCCAAAGGCATTCATATTTGGGGGCCCGCAGAAGGTAGCCAAGCATGTGGAGATAGGGGTTTTGGGCGAATGCTAGAGCCTACCGAGTTAGTAGATAAAGTGATTGGGTTATTTCAAACAGGTCTTTTGAATGGAAAAAAGATAATGATTACAGCAGGGCCTACGCATGAATTCATTGACCCTATTCGATTTATTACTAATGCAAGCTCAGGAAAAATGGGGTACGCCTTGGCTGAAGCGGCTGTCGAAGCAGGTGCGCATGTCGTATTAATCAGTGGCCCTGTGGCTTTATCTACACCTTTACATGCAACAAAAATTTCTGTCACTACTGCGAAAGAAATGTTTTCTGCCGTGATGTCGCATGTTGCTGATTGTGATTTGTTTTTAAGTGTAGCGGCAGTGGGTGATTATTCATGTAAAAAAATATCATCACAAAAAATTCCAAAAACAGCCGAAACATTCACGCTTGAATTAGAGCGTAATCCTGATATTGTTTCAAGTGTGGCTTTGTTAGAGCAAAAACCATTTGTTGTGGGTTTTTCTGCAGAAACAGAAAACGTCATAGCCAACGCCAAAGCTAAATTAACAAATAAAAAATTAGATATGATTATTGCAAATAAAGTAGGTGATGGCATTGGCATGGGCAGCGATGATAATGCAGTCACGGTCTTGTGGAAAGACAAGCAACGTGAATTTGCAAAAATGTCTAAACAAAAATTAGCGCGTGAATTAATCGCATTTTTATATCTTCATTTTTTTCAGGAGTAACGCGGATGCTCAAAGATATTCAAGTTAAAATTTTAGATAAACGCATAGGAACAGACTATCCTTTACCACGCTATGAAACATCCGATTCTGCGGGCATGGATCTGCGCGCTTGTTTACATGACACCCTTATTTTGCAACCGAATGAAACGCGACTTATTCCCACCGGAATTGCTATCCATATCGGCGATCCTCATTTGGCAGCTGTTATTTTGCCTCGATCAGGTCTAGGACATAAGCATGGGATCGTATTAGGGAATCTTGTTGGGTTGATTGATGCGGACTATCAAGGGCCTTTAATGATATCTTGCTGGAATCGTAATCAAGATAGCTATACGATAGAGCCTGGTGACCGTATTGCTCAACTCGTTTTTTTACCGATAGCACGTGTTAATTTATCACTTGTCGATGAATTCAATGAAACAGCGCGTGGTGTGGGTGGATTTGGCTCTTCAGGAAAACAATAACAATGGCTTTTATAGATCCTTCTATTTTTCGTGCTTATGATATTCGCGGTATCGTGGGTGACACGCTGACTGAAGAAAATGTTTATACGATAGGTCAGGTATTAGGTTCTTTAGTCATCGAAAAAGGCGAGCGTTCCATGCTCGTTGGACGCGATGGGCGGTTATCGGGGCCCTCATTAGTCTCTGCTTTATGTAGCGGTATATTAGCAACAGGCTGTGATGTCATTGATTTGGGAAGGGTACCCACGCCCTTACTTTATTATGCTGCGCATATTTCAGAAACTCGATCAGGCGTCATGTTAACAGGCAGCCATAATCCGTCCAATTATAATGGCTTAAAAATGATGATCAACGGCCAAACATTGGCTGAGGCAGAAATTAAAAATATCTATCACCGCATCATAGAAAATCATTTCCTGTCAGGTACAGGAAAATTAAGTACCTTGGAAATTATTCAGCGTTATATAGCACATATCGTGCGTGATTTTAAATTAACACGTCCATTGAAAGTGGTCGTTGACTGTGGAAATGGCATTGCGGGTGCTGTTGCACCTCAATTATTTCGGCAATTAGGGTGTGAAGTCCATGAATTATTTTGTGATGTCGATGGCCGTTTCCCTCATCATCACCCTGATCCAAGCCAATTAAAAAACTTGCAAGATTTAATTAATACTGTCAAAAAAACGCAATCGCATGTCGGTTTAGCCTTTGATGGCGATGGTGATCGATTGGGGGTGGTTACAAATAGAGGCGATGTGATATGGCCTGATCGCCAATTAATGTTATTTTCAAAAGAAGTGCTTTCCCGTCTTCCAGGCGCGAAAATTATTTATGATGTGAAATGCACTCACCATTTAGCAAAATTTATTCGTGATCATCAAGGCGAACCTGTGATGTGGAAAACAGGGCATTCATTGATTAAATCAAAATCAGCCGAAATTCAGGCTGCGCTAGCGGGTGAGATGAGCGGACACATTTTTTTTAAAGATCAATGGTATGGATTTGATGATGCAATCTATGCGGGCGTACGTTTATTGAAGATTTTAGCAGATACAGAGCAAACATGCGCTGAATTATTTGATGCGATCCCTGACAGTATTAATACCCCAGAATTAAAAATTGATGTAGACGAAAATGAAAAAATATCTTTGATGGAAAAATTAATTAAACAAGCTAATTTTACTTCGGCTGAACATATTACGATTGATGGTTTGCGAGTGAATTTTTCAGATGGATGGGGGTTGATTCGATCATCGAATACCACGCCTTGCCTGGTCTTGCGTTTTGAAGCGGAAAGTGAAAAAGTATTATTACGAATTCAAGAGGCATTTCGTCAGTTATTGTTATCTGTAAAGCCAGAGTTAGTTTTGCCTTTTTAGTAGAGAGAAGAATCCACCCAAAGGGCTTCCGTACTCCAAACAGCACGTCCCTGTGCTTTGTGATGCCATCCTGGCATCAAGTCGTACGGCAACCCTTTGAGTAGATTCTTTTGCAAGCGCTCGTGAGATAAGCTTATGTATGATGTTATTATTATGGGAAGCGGTATCGTTGGCGCAACAGCAGCCTTAGCCATCGCACGTGAAACATCTTTAAAAATAGGGATTATTGAGAAAAATTCCCCTGTTTTTGCGAATAACCCAAAACAATACGATTATCGTGTCAGCGCTATTTCTCTTGCCTCTAAAACTATTTTTCAAAATTTATATTGTTGGGAATCCATTCGATCAAAACGAATAAGTGGTTATTCTGATATGCATGTATGGGATGCCATCAGCAAAGGCGAAATTCATTTTGACGCCTCATCGTTAAATGAAGTATTCCTAGGTTATATTATTGAAGATAGTGTGATTCGTTCGAGTTTATTAGAACATTTTCAAGATTATAAAAACATCGATTTTCTCTATCCTCTTCAAATCAATACGATGCAAGAAAAATCCGATTATATAGAATTAATCACAGAAGATAATCAAACACTTTCCACAAAATTATTGATTGCAGCAGATGGCGCAGAGTCTTGGGTGCGTAAATGTGCGAAAATTGAATTAACACAATGGGATTATGCACACACAGCAATTGTAGCCACTGTCAAAACAACACTTCCCCATCAAAGAACCGCCTGGCAGCGATTTCTGCCACAAGGCCCCCTGGCATTTTTGCCTTTAGATGATCCTCATTATTGTTCTATCGTCTGGTCTGTGGTACCTGATTATGCTTCTTATTTACTGTCATTAGAGGATGACATTTTTTCTAAAATCATCAGTACTGAGTTTGAAAATAAATTAGGAACAATTATAACGACTAGTTCACGTCATTCTTTTCCATTACGTATGCGTCATGCAAAAAAATATGTACAATCACGTTTGGCGCTTATAGGCGATGCAGCACATACGATTCACCCCTTGGCAGGTCAAGGCGTTAATTTAGGATTGCTGGATGCTGCGACACTCGCAGAAGTTGTGATTGACGCACACAAAAAAAATCGTGATTTTGCAAGCATGTCGATATTACGCCGATACGAGCGTTGGCGTAAAAGCGATACGCTTCTCATGCTAGCTTTCGTTGAAGGGTTAAAACATTTGTTCGCTAGTGATAAAAAATCATTACAACATATTCGTCACTTGGGTTTAACGATGACAAATCATTTTTCATTTATTAAAAATGGGCTAGCAAGTTATGCGGTAGGGCATCATGGGGATTTGCCGAAACTGGCTAAGTAAATATTCACGCTCTCACAGCCAAGATCCGTCACTCTATAACATCATGAATATAAACCGCCGCAAGCCGCCGCAAACCGCCGCAAGCCGCCGCAAACCGCCTCAAGTTTTTTTAATAATGAACCAAGTGGTTGTACGAGCATGTCCACTTGATTGGATAAACCCTTTTTTCTTAAGAATAGCTAAATCATCACGCAAAGTTCTTTCTGCTGGTGGCTCTTTAATTCGTTGAATAATATATTTTATTTTCATTTCTTCCTCTGAATCAAGAATTTCCATAATCTCTTTTTGACGAGGCGTTAATTCAAGTAGTAAATTCGATATTATGTGATTCACCCTGCTGGATATGCGTGGTTATTTGATTGATATCCATAATTTTTATTCTATTTTCTCTACTTGGAGACTTAAAAGTATACGATCACCTGATCTTTTCTTCAGCCTTTCTAGTAATACATTTTTAATAGCTTATATCTCACTGCCGATAACATAGAAAGCCACTCCCTCTAGCGAGTCTTTTTTATTGTTTAAACGACACATAAAAGAAGAGCCTTTTGTGAGAGGAGAATAATTTTTAGGGTTTAAATATTGCTGAAAAATTTCTACTGAATTATCAGAAAAAATACGCGCTTTAACATATTCAAATTGATAACCCTTATTATTCTTATGAACAAGAATAATATTCGAGCTGCCAATGACATTCATTTTTTTGCCATTTTTTTCTACGCTATAAACAAGAAAATGCTCGAAAGTGATTGTACCTAGTTGGATAGGATCGTGAGCCGATGGTAAACACGTGTTAAAGTTAGCAACGGCTTGTAAATGTTCTCCATGACTAATGGCTTTTAGCACATCCTCATAGTTAGACAACATTTTACTAGAAGCAAACACATTAGCAGAAACAACTAACAATAAAAATGCGAAAATATATTTAAACACAAAGCCCTCTTTGAAATAATTGAATAATAGAGTACATTGTAGCAAATTAAAGTCCACGAGGGCAAACCCAAGTCAGGATGACATTGAAAAACCTATAATGAGGTATTTTTAATGACAAACGAAATAAGCACAAAAAATACAAAGAACGAAATTCTTGATGCCTATCATGATGTTTTAGAGAAATTAAAAGAGACTAGAAAACTCAGCAAACAAGAACAAAAAATCAGTGAAGAGAAGAAAGAAATTGTTGAGATAGCATCCAAGCGCACTGCGGACGATATTGTCAAAAACTTGGCGGAATTAAAGCTTTCGTTAGTGAAATCTCTAGAAGAAGTGGAAGAGAAATTGTTATCAAGCCATAAACAATTAACCACATTACAACAAGCCATTCAGTTTCAAACCAAAGAACTGGCTGATATCCATGAAATTAAAATCAATGCTGATACATTGACTGCGTTATTGATAGCACAAAAAGAAAAAACCTCTGCTTTTGAAATAGAAATGAAAGAACGTCAACAGATTTTTGAGCAAGACATGTTACAAAAAAGGACTATTTGGAAGAAAGAGCAAGAGGAATTTGAGTTAGTGCGAAAAGAGCAAGAAATAGAAACTAAAAAAACACGTCAACGAGAACAAGAAGATTATGTTTATCAACGTGATTTGTTAAGAAAAAAAGAACGAGATCAATATGAAGCTGAAAAAGAATTACTCGAAAAAGAGTTAATAACAAAACGGGCAACGCTAGAACAAACATTTGCAGAACGTGAAGCAAAAATTACTTCGCAAGAAGAAGAATTTAAAGTATTAAAAGAAAAAGCACAGAAATTTCCAGCAGAGCTTCAGCAAGCGATACAAGAGACAGAAAAAAACCTGATGGAACGTTTAAAGTTCAAGTATGATTATGAAACGAAATTAGCCCAAAAAGAAGTAGAAGGAGAACGCAAGCTCCATCAACAAATGGTCGCGGCCTTAGAAGCAAAAGTGGCACAGTTAGAATCTCAAATCAAGCATTTGTCAGACAAAACCAACCAGGCTAATTTACAAGTGCAAGACATCGCCGTCAAAGCCATTGAAGGGGCTTCGCGTCAACGTTATGTGCCTTATATGGAGAAACAAGTAGAGCAGGCATAGGCTCAAAACCAAGGGTGATTTTTGGAAACTGGCTAAGTTTTTCAGCTTTTTTTCACTATATAATTTTGACTTTTTTAAAAAAAGAATGAATAGTACTTAACAATTTTATGCTGCTATGCAATGGCTCCAGGGCAATCGCACTCAGCTTTTTATTTTTAGCAGATAAGTAAGCAATTTTACGTTATTAAAGAGGTATTTGACTCCCGCACCGTCATTGCGGGGATTGCATGCTTCTTCAAAAACATGAAACTGATTTTTTATTTAGCTGAAACCTAAAATTTCAGTGCGATTGCCCTGGCAATGATCCATATTAGTACGTATCGTCCTTGTGCATATTAATTATTTCGAGGGCATAAGCAGAGCATGTTACCAATAGCAGAGCCTGTCACCCCGCAAAAAACGCGCTCTCTATTTTATGAAAGAATACAGGACTTCGCTCGCGTTTTTGTGCGGGGTCTGGTGGGAACTCAAGTAGAACAAACAACCTTAAACCAACTCAAAAAATAGGCCAAAATAAAGATCTTTTCATTCAGGATTTATACTCCCGATAGCATTAGCCTTATATGGCTACTGATCTCTCCATTTTTTATTTTTTTCTCTAGTGCCTATATAAACATAAATTACGGTGCTTGTTATATTGTTTAAGCACCACCGGATCCCGCACAAAAACGCGAGCGAAGTCCTGTTTTCTTTCATAAGACAGAGAGCGCGTTTTTTGCGGGATGACACGCTCTGCTCCTGTCTTCAAAATGTTTAACATACACAAGGACGAGACGTGCTAACATGACCCATTGCACAGTAGCAGTATAAAAATCGCTAAACCTTACTTACGTGTTTTTCAAAAGAACTTTCTACAGTCTTACAGATACCTTTTTGTGTTGATCGTAAGCACTTTACTTTCAGTTTTCGGATTTTTCAATTTTGGCTATTTCATTTTTATCTAGCGGTTTCTTTAGCTACTCCTGAAAATTTTTGGCTTTCGTATTGCTTGTTTCGGGAATCTCTAAATCCTAATACTGTTTGTTCTGTAACTCTATAACCGTTTGAACGCATTTACATTTTTCATCTTCCAGCAGAATTAGATTAAGCCGCTATACTCAAATTTATAACGCTATAAACAATTTTTCTTATTCGAAGGAGGCAGCTATTATGTTAGAACGACGCATGTCCAAGCAAGAGGAAGTTGATTTAATTAAGGAATTAGAAAATAAGGCCAAATTAATAGAGAATTTTTTGAAAAAACATAACCTACAGGATGGAACCCCGTTAACGCAAAAGGATTACGAAAGTCTTGCAAAAATTTCATTTAGTCTGGGAGCAGATACTCTTCCTGTCACAAGGTTATTGGATCAAGGCATTCAAGACTTAGAAGAATGTGGGATGAAGGAACTGGAAGTTAAAGGAGTGTCTGTTAGGGAAAATGTTTTTTTTCAATATGCAGAAAGAGATGATGATGGAAATATTGTACCTGCAGTTGATGAAACTGTTTTGCAGGCGGATGAACACTTTGGAGAGGTTATTAAAAAAGGACGTTATTTGCAGATAAATATAGGTGGAGATAATACAATGCGTGGAAAGAGAGATCAGGCACGCGATGAAGCGATGGATAAATATTTAAGAGCTATGAAAAGCAAGCCGGATTTAGATCACAAGGCAGAATTTTTGCATGGTGTTATTGATCTTGCTTCAGGGCACTCTACTGTTCTTTTTGGAGCTAAAAAATCGTTACATGCTTTAGGAAGCGGGGAGATAGCTGAGGAAGAACGAAAAATGTGGATAAAACCAGTATTAGATACACTCATAGATAGTCTTAAAAAGACTGCTGATGCTGTTCGTCGCATTTCTAACTACAGTCACTTGATGTCAGCGAAAGAATTTCAACTACAAACGAATGTCTTATACCAAAGACGGCCTGATATAATGAAAGAAATTGATTCTATTTTAAAATCGTTAGAAGAGCCAGTTTCTGATAATAACTACAAGATATCCTTTTGGAAGAAACCAGTAGCAATATCAACTTCTTTAAACCCTCTGGAGCGTGCTAATAAAATATTAGAGTTGAAGGAGAAGCTGAGCGAGGCTATCATGGCTATTGATCCTTCCTCAAGCTATGCTAATAGAAAACGCAAGTCGGGGCTAGAAAAATTGTTACGTCAAGTAGATTATGAAATACATAGGAATAATTCTGTATTTTATAAAAAAATGAATAGCTGGGAAGTTGCGCCAGCTAAACTCGCTAAACCATAAATTTGGTAAGCCCCTTCCACTTGAAATATTCCCCTCCGCCCCCATATCCTAAGAATCTTTCACAGATTCTTAGGAGTATTATTAATTATGGCAACAGCCCAACCCGAAAAACTTCATTTCCAAGCGGAAGTAAAACAATTACTGAATATCGTTGTTCATTCGTTATATAGCAATAAAGAGATATTCCTACGCGAATTAATCTCGAATGCCTCTGACGCAGCCGATAAATTGCGCTTTCAGGCGCTCTCAGACTCTGCGCTCTATGAAAATGATGCGGAACTCAAAATCCATGTCAGTTTTGATGAGAAAGCACGCACGATTACTGTAAGTGACAATGGCATTGGGATGAGCCGAGATGAAGTCGTTGAAAACCTGGGAACTATCGCAAAATCAGGCACGCGTGATTTCCTGGCACAGCTTACAGGCGATCAAAAGAAAGATTCCCACTTGATTGGGCAATTCGGCGTAGGTTTTTATTCTTCTTTTATTATCGCTGACAAAGTTACCGTGAATACTCGTCGAGCAGGCTTAACAAAAGAACAGGGCGTGACGTGGGAATCCAATGGCGAAGGCGATTATACGATTGCGGCTATAGAAAAACCCTCGCGCGGCACTGAAATTATTTTACATATCAAAGAAAACGAAGATGAATTTTTAAATGAATGGCGCTTACGCAACATTATTACCAAATACTCAGACCATATCAACTTGCCTATTTTAATGCATAAAATGGCAGAAAAAGATGATAAAGAAAGTGAAAAAACAACGAAAGAAATACAATGGGAAGCAGTAAATCGCGCCACTGCATTATGGGTTCTTCCTAAAAATACGATTACCGATGAACAGTATAAAGAACATTACAAACATATTTCCCATGATTTTGAAGACCCGTTGGTGTGGTCGCATAATCAAGTGGAAGGAACTAGCCTGGATTATATTAGCTTACTCTATATTCCTGCACGCGCACCTCATGATCTTTGGCAGCAACAACACCAACGTGGTTTGAAACTGTATGTGCAGCGTATTTTTATCATGGATAAAGTCGAGCAATTCATGCCTTCTTACTTGCGATTTGTGCGCGGTATTGTAGATACCACTGCATTACCACTTAATATTTCTCGTGAGATTTTACAAGATAACCCTACCATGACCAAGTTGCGTAGCGCATTGGTAAAACGCACGTTAGATATGCTGGATAAACTAGCAAAAGACGATCCTGAGAAATACGCCCTCTTTTGGAAACAATTTGGAAATGTCCTCAAGGAAGGTCCTGCAGAAGATTTTTCTAATCGTATACGCATTGCAAAATTGTTACGTTTCTCATCCACTCAAACAGACTCGTCCTTACAAACTGTTTCATTTGATGACTATATCAGTCGAATGAAACCAGGCCAAAAGAAAATTTATTATATGACTGCGGAATCTTTTAACGCGGCCAAGGCAAGCCCGCATTTGGAAATTTTCCGAAAAAATAATGTAGAAGTTTTATTACTGTCTGATCGAATAGACGAATGGCTAGTAGGGCATTTGGTTGAAGTTGAAGGTAAGCATTTACAATCTGTTGCAAAAGGCGATGTGAATTTAGATGAAATAAGCGGTGAAGAAGACAAAACTGCGAAAGAAGAACAGAAAAAACAAGAAGAGCAAGTGAAAGAAGAATTCGTTGATATTATTCAACGAGTGAAAGAAGTCTTAGGTGAACAAGTCAAAGAAGTACGTCTTTCACATCGTTTGACCAGCTCGCCTTCTTGCCTGGTGGCAGATGAAAATGACATGGGCATGCAATTGCAGCGCTTATTGAAAGCGGCTGGGCAAGAAGTAGGTGAGATTAAACCTATTTTTGAATTAAATCCGACACATTCTTTAGTGAAGTTTTTAAAACAAGAAAAAGAAGCCGAACGATTCAAAGAATGGACGCAAATTTTATTTGACCAAGCTGTACTCGCGGAAGGAGGTCAATTAAAAGATCCTGCCGCTTTTGTGCAGCGGATGAATAAATTGCTGCTAGAGTTGGTGTTATAACTCGTTGCTAGCCCAAAATTAAATGTAAGGTGGATTAGACGCGCTTTTTGCGTTGTAATCCACCAAATCAAATCTACCTTATAGCTTTTTGATAATGCAATTTTGTTTGGTGGATTACGACGCAAAAAGCGCGTCTAATCCACCCTACCATCAAGCGACTAATGAAATGAGCAAATAGAATGTCAACACAATTTTTAAAAAACAGTAGCATTACTCGCTGGTTTTTTGTATTTACTTTTTTACATGTGATTGCGTGGACACTTGCGCCTTTTTTAATACGATTTAATCTCCCAATGGATTCTATCGAAGGCGCTATTTGGGGACATCAATTAGAATGGGGCTATGATAAAAACCCCTTCATGAATGGCTGGTTAACAGCGTTGGCATTAAAAATAGATGGATCAACAGGCTGGGCGATTTATCTTTTTAGCCAGCTTTCCGTAGCTATTTGTTTTTGGGCAGTCTGGGAGTTAGGCAAAAAAATGTTGTCGCCTGTCTATGCGCTACTGGCTGTGCTCTTATTGGAAGGCATGCAATATTATAATTTTCATGCGATTGATTTCAACGACAACACCCTCGAACTTTCTATTTGGGCATTAACGACTTTATTTTTTTATCATGCGTTAACGAGAAATAAATTTTTTGATTGGTTACTGACGGGATTCTTTGCTGCTCTTGGTATGATGACGAAGTATTATACCATCATACTCTTATTCCCCATGTTTCTTTTTCTATTATTTCATCCAATAGGACGAGAACAATTTAAAAAACCAGCGTTATATGTAGGATTATTAGTTTTTATTGCTATTATTACGCCCCATATTTTTTGGTTATTTTCTCATAATTTTATTACGCTGAATTATGCATTCAATAGAGTCGCAAGCGCACCGAGTTGGATTAACCATTTATTTTTTCCCGCGCAGTTTGCTTGGCAAATATTTGAAGTTATCGTGCCCACTTTATTTTTAATACTATTACTCTTTATTTCGGATTCAAAAAGACCTGCTGCACAGCTACCTATTTATCCTCTTACACAATTCGATAAACAATTTTTATTTTTTGTAGGAATGGGACCATTTTTATTAACTGTTTTATTATCAGCAGTGACAGGCATTAAATTACGTGCAGGTTGGGGACAACCCTTGTTATCCTTATGGAGTTTGATTTTAATTGCCTGGCTACAGCCTTATTTGGATTTAACCGCTAAAAAATTCTATCGTTTCTTAGTCATCATGATAGTATTTCTGGCTCTCACCGTCACAGCATATTCTATTGCATTGATACGTGCGGCCGAACCCTCGAGTGCCAATTATCCAGGTAAGACAATAGCAGCCACAGTTACAGAGCGTTGGCATCATCAATACTCTACTCCTATCCTATACATTGCAGGCGCACGCTGGATAGCAGGCAATATTGCATTTTATTCAAAAGATCATCCCCAAGTATATATAGATTGGAACCCTGAGGTTAGCCCTTGGATTGATGAGGAAAAACTTAAAAAACAAGGCGCTGTTTTTGTTTGGGAATTGCAAGAAAATCAAAAAAATTTAATCAATGAAATAAATAAAATTAAAATGCGATTCAAGAAAATGAAACCACCTGTGCTTTATAGTTTCAACTGGTTACGAAATAAAAATATGGCTCCTGTGCGAGTTTTAGTAGCATTTTTACCGCCTGAATTGCATAATTAAGCTCCTTAAAAAACGAGAATGATCTTGCAACCTTTTAAGGACACTACATAATCACTGCCCTTTTCAATAAATGTTTTTTCTAAGTAGCATTAATCTGCCAGCCAGTTACTAATTTACAGACTTACTGTTAAGCTCATAAAGCCATGCAAACAAATGGGGTAACTCCTGCCAAAATTGTTCTCTTGGTGGTAGCATCGGAACTTGATGCGATAACATGTTGCTCCATTCACTTTCTAGTTCGTGTAATTTAGGGTGCTTTGTCATAAGTTCCATTGTTGGTAGTGGAATAGCCTTGTATTTGCATTTCTTTTTTAGCACATCAAAAATGATAGCGGGTTTTTCACCTGAAGTATGATTATAAAGGTGTATCACATCGTACAGATCTCGAGGGCGCGCTCTTTCGCTAAGCGCTCTAATTTTTTCCGCAAAAACTTCTGAAAAATTGTAGCAGAATGCTTTAATTTTATGAGATAGCCTATCGGAATAGGGATGATGTACATTTTGCAGTACCGGTGGCAGAACAAGAATTTCTGCTGCTGTTAAATCAAGTTTAATGCGATAAGAATTGTTTCTGCGTTGCAGTGAGCCAATATAGTTAAGCCGTCCTTCAACAGTAGTTTTACCATCATTATTTTGATAAATTTCAAATCGGATCGTATCTTCAATGATTTCTATACCCATTACTTCATAAATCCATTTACTAATATTTTTAAAACGATCAGTTAGAAATTTTTCATCAATATGATTGTTATCAGTTAATGTGTAGTCTAAGTCTTCTGAAAAGCGGTATGTTTCAAAGTAGCATTTTTTCAAACAGGTACCCCCTTTGAAAATCCATTTCTCGAATAATTCGTTATCGTTTTGAATGCCTGCCAATAACCATCCAAGAACATAATCTTTTTCTATTGTAGTAACAGGTAAATTAAATTCACGGGCAAAATCCATTATTTCTTGTTTTGATATCATTTTATTCTTTCCAGTGTGCTGGTACCCACAAACGCCAGCGAGTGATTAATTTATCCGCCTCTAATTGTGGGTCAAGTTTGGTTTTACTAATAGTGACATGTTTTTTGCAAACATCAATCATGCCTACTTCCTTGGGCGCATATCGTTCGAGTAAAAAGCCCAAACGTTTGAAAGCAGCACTATTATTAAGTCGATTTGCATAGTCTATTAATAGTGGTAAATTTTTATATTCCGATTTTAAATATTCTTTTAGTATATCGACAGTCAGGCGTATTCCTCCACTTAACTTCGGGTTAATTAGAAAATCAAGAAGAGTACGCGTGGGGTCGGAAACTAAAACTTTTGTTTTTTCCTGCCAAATGGCTTTAAGTCCAAACAAGGCTTGATGTGGAATAGTATGTAACAAAAAATCGGTGCCATTTATAACTGGCTTGCGGTTTCTAAGCCGTTTAGTGGTCAGTACGATTAACGTGCGAAATATTTGCTCCGTTAGCCCCCAATATTCTGCTGCACTCCATCCGCCAATGTAGCAAGGGTGAAATAGTTTTTCTGCAACTACCCATGGGTATTCAAGGGGTATATCACTCGTAGTTGACTCTAAAGGCACTGATATATACAGCCCGCGGTTAATTCGTGACACCCATCCTTTGGTGACCCAGCGTGCTAATATCTTTGCCGCAGATTCTCTTGATAGACCTAAAAGCGTTGCAGCTTCTTTGATTGAAATAGTATGCTGTGTGCCACGAAGTAGCTTTGTTATTCGCTCGCGATCCAGTTTGCCTATTCCTAAGAGTTGACTCATTTTGGTACCTCTAAAACCTCATAATTCATCTATTAAGTGAATTGTAGCACCCAAAAGGTACTTTTTTATATGCAAAGATATAAAATATATTCTATATCTTATTTAATGCTTCTATTTCTGTTAAGCCTATTGTCCGCAGAACGGGCGAAAGCCCGCTGCATACACAGTTTTATAATTTAACTGGTTACGAAATAAAAACATGGCTCCTGTGCGAGTTTTAGTAGCATTTTTACCGCCTGAATAAAATCATTAGGCTATTAAGATTAAGGCACGCTATTAATCATCAGTTACCGAAATAATCATCGCCTTTTCTTTTTTCTATGTGCCGCGAAGTAATATTGTTATACGTTCACGACCATAGCAAACGCACTCAGCTTTTCGATTTGACCTAAATTACAATCAATACTGCGCTCACTTACATCTTTTAGCAAACTCAACACGCTCATGAATCTTATCCATTTTTGTCATTTGCTGTTCGGAATATCCTAAATACTTAACTAAGCATTCCTTATATTCCTGTTCGCTTGTAATAGGAAGCGATAAAATTATTTTTCCTGCTTTGGTGATGACTAATTCATCTTGCGTCAAAGAAATACGAATATCATTAGTAAAAGCTGTTTCAAATAACTTAGTACGAAATGGCGTTAATTTTTCATTTTTAGATACGCGATAATTAGCAGCTTTATATTCATTTACATTACAATATTTTTTTTGAAAGATATAAAGTGCTTTCCACTTTTTATCTAATTCAGTGGAAGAAGGATATTGATGAGAAAGAATGAACCCATTTTTTTCATGGACACCATCAAACTTATAGGATGATAAACTTAGTTTATATTCATTGCCTGATTCAACTGTTGTTGCCCAGGGTCTGCCAGCACCTGATTGTTTCGCGTTGAATTTGAATTTAATCACAGCAATGGGTGCAACTCCACCATATCCTGCATCAACTATATATTCTATACCTTTAATTTCGACCTCTAAAATGACATGCTGTGGGTCTTGTTTTGGAATATTATCACGGATAATGTGGGCATTAAAAAATTTAACTTTGTATCCCAAATTAACCAATATATAACGTAATAGTTGATTATTCTCAAAGCAATAGCCATGATGACCTTCTAAGACAATTTTGCGAAAAATATCATTAAAATAAGGAGAAATAGGCGATTGATTACGCATTTTTTTTATATCTTGCATTGCATAATTTGTAACGTGGATGTGAGTTACCTGAAGCCGATGGATTTCACATAATGAATTTAATGATGGCTCTGCCATAAATCGTTTTATTGCTTCTTCATCAGCACCTATGCGAAGGAAATAAAATCCTAATTCTTCATATGTTAATAAACGAATAGCTTCTTTTTTATTGTAACGATGATATTTTTCTGTCTTATATTCATTTGAATTTGTAAGTTGACGCATGATTTTTTCATGAGATGGTAAGAATTTTCGAAGCATAAAAAAATTTCCTTACTAGAAGATATAAAATATGTGACGAAAAACCTGCTGTAGTTTTCTGTTAAAAATAAAAGCAACCTCAATTCATACAGGTCGACTTTAGAGTAGCAGAGTCAGTTATCATGCTTATTTTATCTAATTTTAATACTGATTAATACTTCATTAATCCGCCGCGCAGCAAAGTTAATTTCTTCGACTGTCGTAAAACGACCGAGTGAAAAACGCACCGAACTTAATGCTTCTTCTGCTGTTAAGCCTATTGCGCGCAGTACAGGCGAAGGCTCTGTGCTATTGTGACAGGCTGAGCCAATAGAAAAAGCAATGTCTGGTAGCGCATTCCGTAATGTATGCGCAGAAATATCAGAAAAACGAATATTGAGAATACCAGGAAAAGAATTGAGAAAATCGGTATTGGTTTTGATGTGATTAAATTTTTCAATACCTTGCCAAAATTGCTGTCGTAATTCAAAAAGCTTCGTATAAGCTGCCTGCATTTCCTGTTTTGCAATGGCAAAGGCTTCTCCCATACCTACAATTTGATGAACAGGCAAGGTACCAGCACGCATCCCTTGCTCATGTCCTCCTCCATGGATTTGTGGCGCAACGCGTACTCGAGGTTTTTTTCGTAGATACAATGCGCCTATTCCTTTAGGACCATAAATTTTATGCGCACACACTGATAAAAGATCGATAGGCATTTTTTGCATATTCAGTGGAATTTTTCCAGCGCTTTGCGCTGCATCCACATGAAATAAAATGCCACGGCTGGCTGTGAGATTTGCAATCGCATCAATATCTTGAATAACGCCAGTTTCATTATTAATATGCATGATTGAAACTAGTATCGTGTCTTCTTGTATAGCAGAGGTGAATTCATCATTATCTATTAATCCATTTTTTTTAGGTGAAAGATAAGTCACTGAAAATCCTTTTTTTTCTAATTCTTGACAGCAATCGAGTACAGAAGGATGCTCTGTTTTTAAAGTAATAATGTGTTTCCCTTTGCGTTGATGCAGCATAGCCGCCCCTTTTAACGCTAAATTATTGGCTTCTGTTGCACCTGACGTCCAAATAATTTCGGAAGGTTCAGCATGGATTAATTCAGCGACTTGCGCACGTGCATCATCCACTGATTTTTTAGCAGTTTGTCCATAATGGTGGGAAGAAGCTGGATTGCCATAATGGCCATCGAGTGTGAGATAACGTAGCATTTTGTCAGCAACATGTGGATCAATAGGAGTTGTAGCTGCATAGTCGAGATAAATAGGTAATTTCATGGTTCTTTATTCATGTAACAGCATAGTCAGTAAATTGTTTACATTATACTCTATACTCCTTGAGTTTATAGAGGCTTTTTGTTACTCTTTTTTAACAAACTTTCAGGAAGAGCTTTCAAGGTTGGATACATCATGACTAAAACGCATCCCCCGCGTCTTGCTATTATTGTCCCTTGTTATAATGAGCAACTCATCTTGCCTGATTCCTTAAGTAAATTACTCGACCTTTTGAGCCTTCTTACCGAGAAAAAACAAATACAAGAAGATAGCTTCTTGTATTGTGTAGATGATGGCAGTCAAGATGAAACCTGGGAAATTATCTTCAATAAACATATTCTAGACTCTCGTGTAAAAGGATTACGTTTAAGCCGCAATACAGGTCATCAAAATGCGTTACTGGCTGGATTGTTAAATGTTCAGGATCAAATTGACTGTGCAGTGACTATTGACGCGGATTTGCAAGACGATCCCCATGCTATTGAAGAAATGTTACAGCATTTCCAAGAAGGCAGTGAAATTGTTTATGGTGTAAGGACCTCACGTCAAACAGATGGTTTTTTTAAGCGGTTGACCGCCATAGGTTTTTATAAATTAATGAAATATGCGGGTGCTGAAACTGTATTTAATCATGCTGATTTCCGTTTATTAAGCCGAAGAACTATCGAGCAGCTGAGTCATTTCAAAGAGAGCAATCTATTTTTACGAGGTATTTTTACCTTGATCGGATTTAAAACCAGCAAAGTATACTATGATAGAAGAAACCGTGCATTAGGGGAAACAAAATATACTTTTAAAAAAATGTTCTCCCTGGCGTGGGAAGGTCTCACTTCTTTTAGTCATGCACCGCTTGAATTCATTTTAATAAGCGGCGCTCTTTCTTTTTTTGTTTCAATCGGTTTAGCATTATGGGTTTTAGGGGCAAAAATATTTGCTCATCCAGTCTCAGGGTGGGCTTCTATTATGGTTCCTCTCTGTTTTATAGGAGGCATACAACTGCTATCTATCGGAATCATTGGAGAATACTTGGCAAAGATTTATCTCGAAGTCAAAAGCCGTCCTCGCTATATAAAAGACACAGAGTTGGACTAATCTAATGGAGAAAAAAGATTTTGATGCTTACGCGAAAAATTATAATGCTATTTTAAGCAAGCAATTAAATTTTTTTGAAAAAGATAATTTATATTTTGCGGAATATAAAATCGCGAAGCTGAAAAAAATAATCTCCTTTCAGCCAGGACATATTTTAGATTTTGGCTGCGGTATTGGCAGATCCACTTTATTTTTAAGTAAGTATTTCCCACATGCTCAAATCTATGGGTGTGACATTTCTCAAGAAAGCTTACTAGAAGCAAAAAAAGCAGTTCCATCCGCTAATTTTTTTTTAACCTCTGCTTTATCTGAAAGATCGAAAATGTTTGATGTGATTTTTGTGTCAAATGTTTTTCATCATGTTAAACCCGGTGAACGATCCAAGACTCTGGATATCATTACGCAGTCCAGCACATCCGGTGGCGTCCTAGTGGTTTTTGAGCATAACCCCTATAATCCCGTAACGCGCCACTTAGTCAATACCTGCCCTTTTGATCATGACGCTGTTTTGTTAAAACCAAAAGAATTAAAGGGATTATTTAAAAAAGCAGGTGTGCAAAATATTCATCTGGAGTATACCTTATTTTTCCCTGCTTTTTTTAAGCGCCTTAGGTTTTTAGAGGAATACTTGCATTTTCTTCCACTGGGAGGGCAATATGTGGTAACTGGTAATTTATGAATAAAATGAAAATGCAAAAAATTTTAGTCACATTGTTCCTTGTTTTTTTCTATATTTTCGCCTGGCTTATCCAAGATCAATTTCTCTTAAAAGGAGACGTAAGCTGGCAAATGCACTTGGCTCATCTTGTACTAGCCGGCGGAACCTATGTGAAAGATTTCTTTGAGATAAACCCACCTTTTTCCATTTATTTATATATGCCTGCTGTACTCTTACAAAAAATAGGGGCTATTTCCGCTATAATAGCGTTAAGAATCTATATATTCCTATTCGCCACTTTTTCGCTAGGAATTTGCTATTTTTTAGTAAAGAAAATTTTCTTACCAAAAGACAATATTATCCGTTTATTATTTCTATTTTCATTATTATTTATTTATCTAATCTTGCCCCTGGATGAATTCGGGCAACGTGAATGTTTGTTACTTTATTTAACTATGCCTTATTTCTTATTAGTTGGTTTGCGCCTTAATCGTGGAAAAATACCAACATTTCTCGCTCTAGGGATCGGATTTTTAGCAGGTCTTGGTTTTTCCATTAAGCCATTTTTTCTTTTTGCCTTTGCCTTAGTCGAGCTTTATTATATGTTAGCTCAACCTTATTCCCGGAGATATTTATTAAGCTGGATACGAGCAGAAACGCTAGTTATTTTAGTAGTGTTAATCTCATACCTGGCTTTTATCTATCTCTTTCATCCCAATTACGTTGAGATAGTCGTACCTCTCGCAGCACGCTTCTATTATCAATTTTTTTCTTTTCCTTTGACTTATGTAATGCTCAACCCTCTTATTATTTATATCGCCTTCACTCCTCTTCTTTATTTTCTTCTTCCTACCAAAAACCCCTACAATAAATTATCAGTCACACTCATAATGGCATTAATGGGTTTTCTGCTAGCGTATTCTGTGCAACAAATTCCATGGTATTACCATGCGCTGCCTGCATTTAGCATAGCAATCGTAGTGTGTACTTTATTATTCGGTTTATTTATGACACATCATCAATTCAATCAAAAGGAATTTCTATTTGTCTGGTTTTTAGGCGTTTTCATTTTTTTATGTCCTTTTATCTCTATTAAGCAATTTTATACAAGAGGGATCGTGTTAAAACAGATGACACAACCCTTGGTTGATGAATTGCAAGCAAAAGAAAAAAATCATTTTGTTTATTTTTT
The DNA here is from genome assembly GCA_021323555.1 of Gammaproteobacteria bacterium. The sequence goes on from JAJONP010000002.1 coordinate 35,675, forward strand.
TTCAAGCAGCGCGGCTTATATGGTCTCCATTTTTGAACATGCGGGTGTCTTACACGCTTCACGCTTACAGTTTTTAGCCTGGATGCAGCGTTATTTTTATATTCACTCAGCACCTGTTTTTTCTTCCCAGCAACAAAAAGATGAACAATTTTTTGTGACTTTGTTAGTTGAAGATATCAGAAAAAATAAGCCGAATCTTATTTATGTTGATCAGCTTAAGCGTCCCATGTTATACGGCCCAGGAATACAGCTAGACTATATAAAAATCCTTTCGCGCTATCCTTCTTTCAAGCGAGCATGGCAAGCTTATCACTATTGGAAAACCGTTGAATGCCCTGATTTCTATAAATTTGATATCTATAAACGCTAACGCTGGTTTTCCACCGCTCCTAAAATCCCACGTAAGATATTAACTTCCATAGCATCTGGTCTAGCGCGATTAAATAAACGCTGTAAACGCGTCATAAGCTGTCGGGGTGCTTTAATATTTAAAAAATCAATGTTAATTAGTACACGTTCCAAATGTTCATAAAAATTTTGCATGCTTTCCGCAGTAGCATAATCATAATCTCGTACTTCAGGCACAGTCTTATCTAAGCTCGCTATATACAGTTCATACGCAATAACCTGAACAGCTGCCGCCACGTTTAAAGACGTATAATCAGGATGACAAGGAATCTGTAAATGAAAATGACAGCGATGAAGCTCGTCATTCGTTAACCCCGATTGTTCCGGCCCCAAAATCACGGCGATTTTATGGTGGACAGCTTCAGCAATTGCTTTTTCAGCAAATGCGCGGGGTGTTAACATTGGCCAGGGAATCGTGCGTGAACGCGCACTCGTTCCCACTACTAAACTGCAATCTGCAATGGCTTCTGCTAACTCATTCACAACAACTGCTTTATCCAATAGATCAGCCGCACCCACTGCCATTTCAGTGGCTTTATCATGTGGGAAAGCGTGAGGCGCCACCAAATAAAGCGTTTTTAAGCCCATTGTTTTCATGGCACGTGCAGCCGCGCCAATATTTCCTGGGTGTGAAGTATTGACTAATACAATGCGAATATTGCCTAGCATACATTTTTTCCTTACGTTGATTTTTTAAAAATGTTCCTTAAAACTATCCCGTGGCATCTTACAGAAAATTTGTTATGCTAGTCGAAGTTTTTTTGCTCTTTCAACAAGCACAGGTGTTTTGTTTACATTATGCGCGACCCTATACTCAATATCGCTGTTAAAGCTGCTCTCGCGGCAGGAAATATTATTATTCGAGCCCTTGGCCGCCCTGATGCTATTCAAATCAGCCAAAAAAAACCGAATGATTATGTCACAGATATTGACCGACAAGCAGAGCAAGAAATTATTGCCATTATCCGCAAAGCGCATCCTGGACACGGTATTATAGGAGAGGAAAGTGGCGAAGCAATCGGCAAAGAATATACATGGATTATTGACCCTATTGACGGTACGCGTAATTTTATTCATGGATTTCCACAATTTGCAGTATCTATTGGCATTCGCTACAGAGGCAGAATTGAACACGGCGTAATTTATGACCCACTGCGTCAAGAATTATTTACCGCCAGCCGTGGCAAAGGGGCAAGACTTAATGACAAGCGCATTCGCGTTAGCACGCGCACTCAATTAGAAGATTGTTTACTTGGAACCGGATTTCCTCATCGGCATTCACCACCACGTTTGAAAGCCCACTTAAGTGCCATGGAAACAATCATTCCTTTATGCGGTGACATTCGCCGCCTTGGGGCTGCAACTTTAGATTTGGCTTATGTCGCTTGTGGACGACTTGATGGTTTTTGGGAAGCTGGATTGAAAATATGGGATATTGCTGCAGGAATCCTACTGATTAAAGAAGCAGGCGGATTAGTTTTTGATATAGATGGCGGTGATAATTATTTAGAAAGCGGAGACATCATCACAGGTAATCCGAAAATAGTAAAATTATTATTAAAAAAAATTAAGCCACACTTTTCTTCTATTTTATAAAGAACACTTACCGAACATTTACTAATCTTCTGCTCCTCGCAGGACCGCCAACAATAACGGATTAATAACGTAATAATGCCCTTGCTTATTTTGTTCTACATAATCTTTTTCAAGCAATACACGCACTGAGGTTGATACAGAACTTGCTGGCATTGATAATGCGAGACAAGTTTCGTGGTCGCTTATCGTTTTTACAGTATTATTAGCAATATATTTAAGTAATCGTCTTTGACCTATCGGTAAATCAGACAACTCCCTCAACGCATCGCTCCATTCTTCCTCAATAACACCTGCCCAGGCATTTTTAACATCGTTTATTTTTGGAAGTTTCTGGCAAGTCTCCCACAAAACATCACATAGGTAATTGACGTAATAAGGATGTCGATTAGAAAGAGCCATGATTTTATCAAAAGCATTTTTCTCTAGAGGCTCACCCCACGTATCTACAGCAATTTTCTGAATATGTTTTTCATAGTCATTTGCATCAATGCGATCTAATTTCATTTTTCGACATAGCTTATAAAGAGGACGATTTTCATCTTCAAACATACTTAATAAAAGAGAACGAACACTGCCAGAAAAAATAAGCGATAAACATCGCATTTCTTGAGCGGCTGTTCTAAAAGCGCCTTCTATGCCTTTTTGTTTGGTAATACGATCTATTTCTTGGAATTCATCAAGAAATATTACTGCTCTCTTATTTTTTTCCGCTAATAATTTTTCTAATAATAATAACGCTTCTGAAATAATCACGGAATGATTAGTTTGATTTTTCGGTATTAATTTAAGATTGGCTTCTTCGCTTCCAAAAGAAAGCAAAGGTTCTAAATTAGAAATATATTTTTTTATTGAAGACATCAATTTTTCAATATGTCCAATAGACTTTCCGATTAACTTGATAACACTGGCGATGACTATTTGTGAAATTTCTTCCTCCGAGGTACATAAATGGAAATTGATCTTCATGAAAGGCAGTTTCGATTGTTCAATAGCTCTTTCTGCTAAGCTTGATTTCCCATAGCGTCGTGGCGCAATGATGAGTGTGTGTTTGCCATGTTGGATATGCCCAGTGAGTTGCTTCGTTTCTTCTATACGATTGCAAAAAGCATCACCAAACGCTTTGCCTAAAGGAAATAATACTCTTTTTTTCAATGTGTTAGACATTTTTATAGACTGCTACCACGAATATAGTGTTTATATAATATAATGGTTCCTTCCGTTACGCAATATTCCGTTACGGTGGTTACCGTTACGGTGGTTACCGTAAAGTAGAGAGGTAATAGGCTCTACTATACACGGCAATCGCACTAAAATTTTAGGTTTTAGCTAAAAAGAAAAAGCTGAGTACGATTGCCCTGTTCTACTATAGAGAATTTATAAATGTATTTTGTTTTTTAATTTTATTAAATAATCCACAGCATTCAACGCTTCTTTGACACGTTCACCATTTTCCACTCTGGATTTTAAAAGCGCCATCGTTGGAGCAGAAATAATCCCATTGCCTATGGCAAGCCCCTCCATCGTGAATCGAATAAAGCATTCTTTAATATGGTCCCAGATAAATTCGTACTGATCTGTCTCGCCTTTCAATAATAAACTTAATGGAATATAACCATCAAAAGGTTGAGAGTGATGATAGTGTTTAATCACAGCAGGTATTTCATACGTGCCTGCATTTACTGTTTCTATCGCATAATCATAATGAGATTGTTTTAAAAGTTGTACGCAGCTTTCAAGCTGTTGCTCCGCGAGAATTTCATAATAATTGGACCAAATGACGAGTATTTTAAATTTTTGCATGCCTACCTTCTTGTTTAATCAAAATATAACGGGGATTCTAAAGCCTGGCCTACCGTCTGGTCTACCAAGTCCAGGATGGCCTATATAAGCTTTCCAAACCTTACCATAACAAGTAGGATCAGTAGAAGAAGCTGAAGATCGTGAAGAAGATAATGAATGCGATCGTGTGCGCGGTGATTTTGGCGGGGATGATAATTCTTCTGTCAAAATATTCTCATCAGCTTTAGACTTACAACTACATTCATATAATTTTTTGCCTAAATAGCCGATCATTTCTACAGCCGATGCAACGCCCTTCAGAAAACTCGGAACCATACAAGCATAGCCGACAGCAGCAATATAAGACATACCGAGAGAAGGTAAAAGAATCGGTGAAAATACAAAAGCATTCACAGCCAGTATAATCATCCCTATGGCAACCGATAACCCAGTGTAACATTGCTCAGTTCCTGTGTCGTTTTTTAGCCACCCCATACTTGTTCCTACTGCAGCTAATACCCATCCAAGAGCAGGGGTGCCGAGTACTCCAAGAAATACCAATGCTGTTAACACATAACACGCGGTAACAGTAAAATGCGCAATGGCTCCGATTATTAAGGAAGAAAGGCTCCGAATTTCAGATCGGCTATAGGTAAAAGATGGAACACATAACAATATTAGATAACAAATGCCACGCAAAAATTCTGCGAACGCATAACAAAAATAGGCAAATGGCGGACAAAGGCGTAGCATCGGCGAAAGATGAAATGCACTACCAAGAGTACCGCCCCCTTCACCGACAAAGCTGCCTATTGCGTTTAATATTCTGCTCCATAGTGTTGAGGTCCGGTCGAAAGGCCTGGATGTTTGTAGATTATTCTCACTATCAATGACTATTTCATCTTCCAGGGCGTTTTCAGTCATACAAGTAACCTTTTTACAAAAAAACCTAGTATGATTATAAAATAAACAAAATGAAAGCGGTTTTTTCTTTCATAGTAAAAAAGCTATCCTAGCATTTTTTTATTTTTCCAATATAAACAATAGATTATGCTAAGAATTTAAAAAACCAAAGCTTAATACCTGTGAAATCGTTTCCTGTCCTAATGCCAACATGACAAGCCGATCTACTCCTAATGCAACGCCTGCACAATCAGGTAGCCCATGCCTTAGGGCATTCAATAAATACTGATCAATAGGAACACTGGGCATATTATAGTGTGCGCGATATTCTAATTCTCTTTCAAATCGATGTCGCTGTTCATCCGCATCTTGTAGTTCATGAAACCCGTTTGCTAATTCCATCCCCTTGAAATAAAGTTCAAAACGCGATGCGACAGGCGGATCTTCCTGACGAATTTTCGCCAAACTCGCTTGAGAGACTGGAAAATCGTACACAAAAACAGGGGCATTTAGACCTAAAGATGGCTCAATACAATGCGTGAATAATAAATCTAAATAACTGTTTTTATTTTCTGGCAATCGGGGTAAGGGTTGGATATGCTGCGCCGCACAGTCTCTTAATTCAGGAATAGTCACGCTATGCGGATTAATCCCCAAATAAGATTGATAGACTTGAGCGAGACTCACGCGCTCCGCGCTGGGGAATTGTAGTGCGAGCAACAATTCACTGGTTTCATCCATCAATTGATGATGATCAAACCCCACGCGATACCATTCCAGCATACTAAACTCAGGGTTATGTAATCTTCCTATTTCCCCTTGACGAAAAGATTTAGTGATTTGAAAAATAGATGCCATCCCCGCCGCTAATAAACGTTTCATCGCATACTCGGGTGATGTTTGTAGATAGCACACTTCGTTCTCTGTCGAGCCTATTTTTTTAAAATAAGCTTCTATACTCATGATGTGTGGGTTGGTTACGGTTGCATGCGATAAAATAGGCGTTTCGACTTCTATCACATGGCGCGCTTCAAAAAACGCTCGGATGCGATTGATCATCTGGGCGCGTTGAACCAATATGCCAACCGAAGCGGTTGGCCTCCATTCTTCGTTTGTAGCCATCATTCTTTATTCTTCTTTTGCTCTCGAAACGTAGATCCCTGTTCGCGTATCGACTTTAATAAATTCGCCTGTTTGCACAAACAAAGGCACGCGCACGACAGCGCCTGTTTCTAATTTAGCTGGCTTGCCTCCTCCGCCAGAGGTATCGCCACGTATGCCTGGGTCTGTTTCAATAATTTTTAACACCACAAAATTAGGTGGTGTCACACCGAGTGGCGAGCCATTCCATAACATGAGCGTACAGATGGCTTGTTCTTTAATCCATTGTTTTGCATCGCCCATCTCCGCATCCGTCATAACAAATTGTTCAAAAGTATCTTGCACCATAAAGTGCGAATGCATGCCATCGTTATACAGATATTGTGCTTCAACTTCAGAAACATCCGCTGCTTCTAAACTCTCGCCTGATTTATAGGTACGCTCCACTACCCGACCTGTTTTTAAATTACGGTATTTTATACGATTAAATGCTTGCCCTTTTCCTGGTTTAACAAATTCATTCTCTAAAATGACGCAAGGGTCATTATCGACAATAATTTTCATCCCACCGCGAATTTCATTTGTTGTATAAACAGCCATT
>JAJONP010000214.1 GCA_021323555.1 Gammaproteobacteria bacterium
TAATTTGAAAAATGGGTTTCCATTAGCATAAAATTTAAAAGAGGAAGGGGAAATTCTAGCCTTAGATATCTTCCTACCTCATCCTCTACTTACGCAGGAAATCTTGTCCTAAACGCTTCTCTGGATAATAAGATTTTGGGGTTATATGGCTTGGGAATGAGCTACCAGGATATTATGTCTCATTTGAAAGAGATGTACGATTTTGATGTTTCTGTGGGAACATTAAATGCCGTAACGGATAAGCTTCTTCCCTTAATTGCCGAGTGGCGTAGCCGACCTTTGGAGGCTATTTATACAATTTTATTTCTTGATGGCATGTATTTTAAGAGTCGGGAAAACGGCAAGGTTATAACCAAGGTTCTCTATAATATTTTAGGCATTAACCAGGAAGGACGGGAGGAAATCCGTGGATTTTACGTAGCTGACTCAGAAGGCGCCAATTTTTGGCTCGGTGTTTTGAATGATTTAAAGCAGCGAGGCATTGAAGACGTTCTTATTGCTTGCGTAGATGGGCTTACGGGTTTTCCTGAAGCCATTAAAGGCGTATTTCCTAAAACTGAAATCCAGTTATGTGTTGTCCATCAAATCTACAATTCCCTGAAGTATGTGGCAAGCAAGGACCAGAAGGAGTTTATGAGAGATTTGAAAACGGTTTACCAAGCCTCCAGCAAGGATATTGCTGAGCATTATTTATTGAAATTGGAAGAAAAATGGGGGCAAAAATATCCCATGGTTATCAAATCGTGGCATACGAATTGGGAGCATTTGAGCCATTATTTTCAGTATTCTGGGGAAATCAGGAAATTGATCTACACGACCAATGCTATTGAGGGTTTCCATCGACAGGTCAGGAAATTTACCAAGACCAAGGGGGCTTTTACTTCAGAAAATGCCCTTTTTAAGCTGGTTTATTGCGCCTGCCAGAAAATTGCTGAGAAGTGGACGGCACCCTTACAAAATTGGGCTTTGACTATTTCCCAGCTTGATGTATATTTTGAAGGAAGGCTCAAACTAAACATCAGTAATTAACCTTTGACACAGTTGTTTGAACACTCTCCGTCTCGAAGCCGGTAGGGATTGATCTTCAATTCTGAGGCAATTTGATTACAGGTATACTGCTTGGTGAGGTCTACTAAGGCATTCCATAAGTGTTTTGGCATCCTATTGCCCTTAACTCGCGTTTGTCGCCAATGATCAAGCTGGACTTTAATGGCTTCCAAGCTTAGGGGATTGGATGGGGATAATTGATTAAGAACCACGGTTTTTGCTCCTTTGAGGTGTTCAATGAAGCATTCTAACCAACTCCGCTATGTCGTGTCACACATCCTTCCTGACAGGACACGATTTAACCAACAATAAAAAAGCTTGCTCTGATTGAGATTTATATAGGATTAAATAATCTCTCTTAAAAAACAAAAGGTTAAGCAACATGACAAAATAAAGGCAGCTTATTGATTTATTTTAATTTTTTAAATTTTGTTCACAGCAATAGTAAATATTTTATGTAGCTGAGTGGGATAGGGTTAACACCCTCGCCTTTAGGCGAACACTTAAGTATTCTGTTACCCCATAGAATTATCATAGCCATTCTTGCGAGGTGCGTTTTGCTTCTTTCTAATGTTCCAACGAAAGAATTCATGGATACAGGGTACTAAAGAAAGATTGGCTATAAGGCTTTTGAGCGTCAGCTTTTAAGCATTAATATGCTTTACAAGCGTTTACCAACCTACCGCCTTCAGGCGGTAGTAATTGAGATGCTTTCGTAGAAATATGAGATTGTTATTAAGAAGTTAAAGTATGGAGAAGCAGAGATGTCTGGATGGAAAATAATACTAATAATATCTTTTTTCTTGTTCAATATTGGTTATTCCGCATTTGCTGCAGAATCGGATTCCGATGAAGTATTCTTACTGCCTCTTTCATCGCTTAATGATAAAATATTTGAATATCCTTCAGAGGTAAATCAAGAACCAAAAAGACTAACGTTAGCATCCCCCGAACCCCTTTCTAATGTAAGCTTCGAAAACCCCACAGAAGTAATTTATGATTCAGATTCAGATATTATAACATTATTAGAAGATCGCGTTTTTCCTTCTAATGAAGCAGATCCATTTCAGTCTTTTTTTGTGCAGCACGTTAAAAATAACAGAGACATCCCCGAGACTAGTACACATAAATATTTTCGTTATTCAATAAAATTTATCACATATCCGTTTGCAAGTATGGCAGGGATTCCTTTGTTGTATTTAGTACATCAGGCTGCAGGGAATGTGGTTGCACTAGACTATATCTTTGGTGTTTCTACGGTGCTAACCGCAGGTATTTCTAGAACTTTTGTTACGCATCAAATTTTAGAAAATTTAGATCCTATGTCAGAGGAAGAATATCTGATTAAAGCTCCAAATAACTGGAAAAGTAGAGCACGACACATTTCTTTTTATACCCTTGGTATTCTTGCAAGTTTACCATTTACATATGCCGTCTATAAATATAATGATGTAAAATACCTAGCAATTATAACTCTAATTGCGGAATCAGCCTTAAATACCTATGCATATTATCAACTTTCTTTCGGAGCTAGCCTTCTAAGATGCGCATGTTCCTCATCTATTGATATTGATAATGCAGAAAAGGAAAGAGAAGAGATAATATCTTCCTTAGATCATTTTTCTCTTTTTTTAACTTCAGCACCTATCCAGAGGGTGGGACAGATTGTCAAAGACAATATCACAGATGCTGATACTTTAGAAAGGTTTTTAGAAAATATTCAATTTGAAGAAACTCAGGAAGTTGTTGCTATAACTTGGAAACGCGGGTATCCAAGAAAAGCTGCAAGATTTCTTGCTTTATCTCTGCCAATGATAAATTTAACTAGAAATGCTATTCTAGCATGGGAATCTTCTAAGTTAATATACGATCCAATATGGTTTTCAATACTATATACAGCGGCAATCATTGCCCCAGGTGTCGTTCTAGATGTCCTTGGTACAGATGCCACAGTTTGTACCCTTTTTGACAATATTTATCATTGCACAACTGGGGCTTCCCAACA
>JAJONP010000057.1 GCA_021323555.1 Gammaproteobacteria bacterium
ATTTGAAAGTAGAAGGCAATAAAATTGATACAGCAATGCTGGTACCGATTAGAGAATTTGAATTAAAAGGTCATCTTGCAGGTAAAAAAAGCGCGGACATAACAGAACTTAGTCCGGATGAAAAAGCCGATGCTGTTGCATTGGCACAATCTGATTTTCAGCTTTACCAAGCTGTTAAGATTTTAAAAACAATTACTATGCTTGATAAAGAGCAGAATATTATGGCAACCCAACATACTTCGGCATCAAATTAATTGATAGATAGATCATTCTTTAAGTTCTGGTTCCAGAGATTTATATTCGACCGTTGTAGAGTTACAACTCACGTTAGAGCAACTAAAACAAGGGCATAAACTATTGTAGAGCCAGGCAAATACGATGCCCACAGTGACTCCTTGAAGCAAACCCCATCCTAAACCAAAAAAGCCGCCTTTTAATGAAGCTTCATAACCTGGATATAAAGCAGACCAAGTTTGGACAAGGCTAGTATTATAATCCCAAACCCAGGCTGCCCAGGCCAATGCCATCACGATAATGCCAGCAATAATGCCGAGTGCACCGCTGAAAGCAATAATATTTAACCGTGAGCAGGTACATTTTCCATTCATTTTGAATCTCCCTTAGAAAAACCCATCATACAAAGAATCCTATTTTAACAAAAGGATCAAGACTCGCAAGCGGGGGGGCTACATCCACCTCTGGTATTCCTATGAAATGAATCATAAATTAAAATTGTTTTAAATATAAACATTATTATAAAAAATGATATTTTTTTGCTATACTCAAACTAGAAAGCAAAAACTAGAAAGCAAAATGAGGATAAAATTATGATGCAACGCTCTGATATCAATGTGAATACTCTGTTAGAAGAAAATACAGTCAAACGTTTATTTGACCTTGTGTTAGAAACAGCCAAGGAAATGCCTGAGCTGCAAGGCAAATTACCCCGTGACTTCTCTTTTGTTTTTGATTTTGAAACTGTATTGAAGAGAAAAGAATTACCTAAGGAAAACCCTTCTTTAGAAGAGAAAGTAAAGGCTGAAGTAAGCGCTGCAAAATTAACTGAAGCAAATCAGTTCACAAAAGCATTGCACGATCGCACATGCGATTTAATAACCAATTTGGTGTGTGCGTGCATAGAGAACTCTGATACACCGATACCCACTGATTGTAAATTATTACTTGTTCCTTGTTTTAATCCTTATCACTGGACCGCCAGCACGGTTGGCTTAAGTCTCACTGACAAGGAAGCTATTGTAGGCCTTGCGCGGGACAATGCAGAATTATATAACGAAAAAAAAATAGCATTAATAAATGCTGGTTACACACCTGAAGAAGTGAAGAGAATAGTTCAAAACGATATTAAAAATGCCGTCAAGGAAAAGTATCAATTAAAGAAAAATCCAGCTAATATCTTGAGGTTATTTACTTCACCTGATATACGTTTCTATGATTCACGAGATCCTAACACTCCCTTCGCTAATCTTTATTATGATTCAGCCAGATTGCAACTTGAAAGAGAATTTGATTTACAGAATATACCATGCAGTCATCAACAGGGAGAGACATGCGGGGACCATTCAGTTTTTAATGCGTTTTTTAACGGCTTATTAAACCAGCCTGCCTTTATTAATCAAGATGGCTCTGTTACATCGCGAGATTTGCGCGCCATTTCTCAACAACTTCATGCTCTTGCAGTAAAAGAATCAGAGTTACATATGCAAATCGCTCTTAACGAAGTTGATGACCAAGCTCCTCAGGAAATAAAAGATAAATCTCAAGTCGAAAAGAAACGCCTGGAAGATGAAATAGAAAAAATTAAAAAATCCATTCAAGCGGTTAAGCCTGATTTAGAAAAATTATTGCGGCGAATGTATCAATATAATGTTTCGCTTGGGTTGGATTTGCCTAATATTAATTCATTAGATGCTAAAGTTGAAGCAGAAGAAAAGCAAGACAATAGAGATAGAGTGAATATTGTCGAGCTTCCTGCAAATAAAATACAAGAAATAGATAACGTGTTAGGGGCACTCAATGATTCTAATGAGGAAACAATCCGAGAAGTGTTAACAGTTCTATTGAAAGAGATGATGCTAGAACCTACCCAGGAAGCTCTCCTTTATGATCTGGGGTCGCTCTATGAACATTTTAAATTAGACAAACAGGTATCTGGTGTGTCTTCAGTCGTGGACGCGTTAATGACCACACAAATGGATAAAATAGCGGCTAATGCAAGTCAAGAAATAATAAAAAACAGGTTGTCTGAATTTCATGGCCCACTTGATATTATCAAGAAACAAGTCACTGATTCCACCAAACAAATCATTCTATTGCAACGTCTCGCAGATAGTATTGTTGAATGGAATACAAAGGGGATAATAACATTATCTAAAGAAAATATACGAGAAGTGCTTGGCAATGATTACTCTGCTGAACAAAAGGAAGCTGTTGTTAATGCAGCGCAAGCATTATTCAACTTAATGGGTGTTGCCACATCGGAAATAAAGCACGAAAATGTTTATGTTCAAGAAAAAATAGCCTCTTTTTTTGTAAAGGAAGTGGAGCAATTATTGCATATAGAAATAGCAGCAAGCCGTACCCTATCTCATATCCAGGCTATTTTAGCAGAACTCGATATTTTGTCATCGCAGCCTAATTTAGAAGTGACTTTAGAACGATTGGCGAGCCTGCTAGACGATGTTATCCATGATTCTAACAATAAAAAAGAAGAGATAGGTACAGCATTGGGTATCGAGTTGAACGAAGAAAGTAATCCTCGCGTTATTGCAAGTTTATTAATTGACAAAAATATGGAATCTATTGTTCGGGAAGAATGTAAAGAAATTTTAGAAAACACGTGCTTTTTGATGGAGCAACATATCGACATTATCAAAAAGCAGGTTACTAATCCCGTTATTCAACAAAAAATATTAGAAAAAATCACAGAACACTTAAATATATTAAATGAAAATAAAGAAAGCGATTTATCTGAAGAAGAAATTGTTACATTGCTGGGTAATCCAAAATTGTCGGAAGAAAATGAGCGAGCTGTGATTAATGCAGCAAAAGAATTAATGGCTCTTGCCACAGATGCTGTCTTTGCCTCAAACCAAAAAAATGATTATTTGAATGCAATGAAAGCCCCTATTATCTTAAGAGAATTACAACTATTTTTAGATAAAAAAACAGCCTCAAAACCTATGGGATATAATCGTTTGTTTTCCATATTTATTAACTGGCTTAAAAAACCTGCTATCGCTCAGGCTGATAAGCAGCCTGAAGAGAAGGCGCGACCCAGTCCTAAAGAATAACAAAATTCTTGACGAACAGAATTCTAGCATCTTCTAGAAAAAATTTCTGTCGCGCAAATAGCTCGCGACTTGAGTCAATAAATCAGGTGCTTCGCTATCAAACCAGGTCGTATTTGCCCAATGGCGTAGCCATGTTAATTGACGTTTTGCTAATTGCCGTGTCGCAATAATACTTCTTTCTTGCATTTCATCATAAGTGCATTTATTTTCAAGATACTCTAACACTTGACGATAGCCTACGGAACGCATAGCAGATGTGGATGAATCTAAATGATAGTGTGCCAATAAAGTTTTTACTTCATCAACGAGTCCTTGTTTTAGTATATTTACGAAACGTGTCTCGATACGCGCATGTAAAATAGCGCGATCATGTGGCGCGATAATAAGGGGATATATTAAATAATTTGTTTCTGAATGAGATTGGCTGGCGTGCCACGCAGATAAATTTTTTCCTGTTAACAAATGTACTTCTAACGCACGTTGAATACGTTGGCTATCGTTTGGATGAATGCGATTTGCGGCGTCAGGATCAATTTCTGCTAAACGGTTATGCAGAAGAGCCCAGCCTATCTTATCTGCTTCCTCTGAAAGCATTAATCGAATCGAAGGATCAGCAGAGGGCATAGCTGCAATACCTTGTTGTAGCGCACGAAAATATAACATTGTGCCGCCGACTAAAAGTGGTATTTTACCTTGTGCGTGAATATCTGCTATTTCGCGTAATGCATCTATTCTAAATTGTGCAGCAGAATAAGTATCGTTGGGTTCGCGAATATTGATTAAACGGTGGGGGGCAAGTGCTAAAATATCAGCGCTCGGTTTAGCTGTGCCAATATTCATTCCGCGATAAACCATGGCGGAATCGACACTGATAATTTCAAAGGGAAAATGCTGGACTAATTCCACAGCCAATTTTGTTTTACCTGACGCCGTTGGGCCCATTAAGTAAATAACAATTTTTTTTCTATCTATCATTATTGTCCACGCAAAAATAGGCGATCTAATTCTGCTAAAGAAAATTGCTTCCACGTAGGGCGACCGTGATTACATTGGCCACTGTGTTCTGTGTTTTCCATGGCGCGTAGCAACGCGTTCATTTCTATGAGGGTTAATTTGCGCTGTGCTCGGACAGCTGCATGGCAGGCCATGGTTGCTAGCCAGTGGTCAATACGTTCATCTATTTTTAAACTTGTCTCATGTTCAATTAAATCAGACGCAATATCACGAACTAATTGCTCAATATTGCTATCACGCAAAATATCGGGTGTTTCACGTACAATGAGGGTATCAAGACTCATGCGCTCAATCCCCAAACCTAATTTTTGAAAAATATCCGCGTAGTTTTCGAGTGCATTAGCTTCATGTTCGCTGAGTTGAATGGTTAATGGCAATAATAAATGCTGTGCTGTTAATCGTTTCTCAGAAAAATTTTTTTTAAGTTTTTCATAGAGAACGCGTTCATGTGCTGCATGCATATCAACGAGTACTAATCCATTTTCATTTTCAGCAAGGATAAAAATATTACGTAATTGTGCCAAGGCAAAACCTAATGGCGGAGTAGGCGGGATAGTCTCTGTTAGATGAGATACCTCTGGGTTTTTCGGGCTATGATTTTCATGTAATTGCTGATAAGCCGACATTTTTTCTTGTACTTGCAGTGGAGTAATGGATCTCGGAGGCGAGTAGGTGTAATGAACAGGGTTAGGTATCTCTTTAGACGTAGGTGTATGTTGAATCTCGCAGGAGTGAATAGGGGTAGACGATCCTGGATGAACATGTGCTAATGCATCTTTAATACTGTGGGAAATGAAGTCATGCACTAAGCGACTTTCACGAAAACGCACTTCATATTTGGTAGGGTGTACGTTTACATCGACTTGATCGGGGTTTATTTCTAAAAATAATACAAACGCAGGTTGTCGATTGCCGTATAGCACATCATGATAAGCGTGACGCACAGCATGGCTGACTAATTTATCGCGTACAATACGTCCATTGACATAAAAATATTGTAAATCTGCTGTGGCACGTGAAAAAGTTGGTGATGCAATCCAACCTGTTAATTTTAAATCGGGAATATCGCTTTCTATTAAAAGTGCGTTTTCTATAAAAGGAGCGCCACATAAGCTACTGACACGTTGCGCGCGTTCTACTTCTGAGCGTGCTGATCGGTATTGGCGTATGAGTTTTTGGTTATGTGTCATAGTAAAATCAACATCAAATGCGCTAAGCGCAATGCGTTTTACAAGCTCATCGATGTGTTCGAATTCAGTTTTTTCCGTGCGAAGAAATTTTTTACGTGCAGGTGTATTAAAAAATAAATCACGTATTTCAATGGTTGTGCCTTGGGGATGTGCTTTAGGATTGGCTTTTAATTCTTGTTCTATTCCATCCGTTTGCACTTGCCAGCCTGTTCCATTTTCGATGCAAGAAATTAATAGTAAACGTGAAACGGCGCTAATGCTGGCGAGTGCTTCGCCTCGAAATCCTAATGTATTAATTTTTTCAAGATCGTCTATTTCTTTTATTTTGCTGGTTGTATGTCGATTGAGTGCTAATACGAGATCATCTGGATGAATGCCATGGCCATTATCGCATATACGGATTAAACGCGTGCCTCCTTGCTCAATATCCAAATCAATTTTAGTCGATCCTGCGTCTAAACTATTTTCTAATAATTCTTTGACAACAGATGCAGGGCGTTCAACAACTTCGCCTGCAGAGATTTGATTGGCTAGCATGCTACTGAGTTTTTGAATACGAGTCATTAAGCACCTGTCGTTAAATATTTTTTTTGGTAATTTTGGATGCCGTTAAATAAAGCAACGGCAATTTTATGCTGATAAAGTTTATTTGCCAAATGTAATTCTTCGGATGGGTTTGATATAAACCCTACTTCCGCTAAAACAGATGGAATGTCGGGGGATTTTAATACCATAAAGGGTGCTTTTTCAATGCGTGTAGAATGTAACAGTGTGACTTTATCAAAAGCATCTAACAGCGATGACCCTAAGCGAAAGCTATTTTTGACAGTGTCTGTTTGTGCAAGATCAATTAAGACGGAACGTAATAAGGTGCTTTGGTCTTCTAATTTTTTTAATTCGACACCTTCTAACTCAGAATAATTATTTCGCATGGTGAGCCAACGTGTAGCAATGCTGGTCGCTCCATTTTTTGATAAAGTATAGACAGAAACGCCACTGGCACGATTATTAAAATAAGAATCTGCATGAATTGAAATAAAAATATCTGCTTTATTTTTTCTGGCATAGACAAGGCGATTATGTAACGTGACATAATAATCCCCATTGCGTGTGAGTACAGCACGCATATTATTTTGTAAATTAATTAAATTTGCTAATTGCTTTGCGATTTGCAATACGATGTCTTTTTCTTTAGTGTGCATATCACCTATCGCACCTGTATCTTTTCCACCGTGCCCTGGATCAATCATAACAATTATAGGCCGTGTGGTATGGTGCAAGGGTAGGGGCAATAGAGCGGGTTTCTTTTGCGTAATATGAGAGACAATAAATGGGTGATTGCTTCGTGGCATAAGCTTTTCTTTTTTCAAAAGAATAGGCTTTTGAGGTGTGACAGAAAAAGAAATAATAATTAGTTTTGTTGGTAATTTAGAAATAGTTTTAAAATGTATTGGCGCAGTTAGGTCGAATACAAGCCTTACTATTTTAGGGGCAGGATATCCATTGCGAATATTTTTGATAATGGAGTGATTCATTTGTGATTTATTGAGTTTGATAGCTAATTGGGTGTTCGTAAAATCAAGCACTAAGCGATCAGGCTTTGATAATGTAAAAATATGTGGCTGGCTTTCTGAAGATAATTTGATTGCAATCTCATTTTCTTTTTGAGTTGTTGAAATTTGGATATGTGTAATTTTGATAGGTGCTGCGTAACCTGGAAAGGAAATAATAAAAAAAATAACTGAAAGAATAATCAATATTAATCTTTTATTCAGCATGTTGCGCTCGCTGTAAAATCATTTGGCCATAGGGAGATTGTGCAACTGTTTTTACTTCTCGGCCAGTGTCCTGGAAATTAAAATAAAAGGATAAATCAGGTTTTGGCAAAAAACTACCGCCTTTTTCAGGCCATTCAATTAAACAAATAGCAGAAGGGATAAAATAATCTTGAATACCCATAAATTCAAGCTCTGCCGCATCTTGTAACCGATAAAAATCAAAATGAAATACAGGTAGCTTAGGCAAATCATAAGATTCCACTAATGTGTAAGTTGGACTTTTTACGCGACCTAAATAGCCTAAACCATGCAAAAATCCACGCGTAAAGGTTGTCTTGCCAGCACCCAATTGGCCATGGAGAAAAATAACGAGCATGGACTTTTTTTGTAAAGAGGCTTTTGCAAATTGCTCACCTAATTTGAGCATGCTCGCTTCATCAGGTATTAATTGATTCATTATTTATCTCGCGGGCGTATTAATACACTTAAAATAATAGTTGTCACCAAAATAAAAATGACGATACTTAAAGAAAGTAGAGTGGGTATTGAAATGATAGGTGCGAGTAGCATTTTTGTACCAATAAATACTAACACCAAAGAAATACCGTATCTTAATAAATGGCAATACGATGTCAGATTGACGAGTAAAAAATACATAGCACGCAATCCAAGAATAGAAAAAATATTTGAGGTGAACACGATAAATGAATCATTGGTCACAGCGAAAACGGCAGGTACACTGTCTACTGAGAAAATTAAATCACTTATTTCAATTGCAATCAGTACCAAAAATAAAGGCGTTGCGTACCATAATTTATTTTGCTTAACAAAAAACTTTTCACTTTGGATTTTTTCAGTAAGACGTATATGTTTTCGTAAATAATTTAATAGAGGATTTTTAGAAATATTTTTTTTACGTTTTTCAGGAAATAGCATATTAATGCCTGAGATTAATAGTATTATGCCAAATAAATAGAGTATCCAATGAAATTTTGCAAATAACCAAGTTCCGCTTAATACAACTATGAGGCGCAGAAAAACTGCACTTAGTACACCGTAGAGCAATACCCGTCGTTGGTATTGAGAAGGAACTTGAAAATAAGAAAATATCATAACAAATGCGAACATATTATCGATTGAGAGGGATTGTTCAATCACATAACCTGTAAAAAATTCAAGGGCTTTTTGATTGGCGATATCAGCGCCATGCGTTTGCAAAACATATTGCCATAACAAACCATTAAAAATCAGTGCGCAAGTGAACCATAGAGCTATCCAACGGAATGCTTGACGTAAAGAGACGTCATGGGATTTTTTTTTATTAAGTAAAGCAATATCAATGGTTAACACGATTGTAATAAAAATAAAAAAACTTAACCACATCCACCAAGTGCCAATAGAGTACATTATGATTTCCTTAATTATTCATTAATGACATTTTGATTAAATAAATGCATGCGATAATATTTAAGCTCTTCAATGGATTCTTGAATATCCGCTAACGCTAAATGTTTGGATTCTTTTTTAACCCCAGCATAAACGCGAGGTGCCCAGCGAAAAGCAAGTTCTTTGAGTGTACTGACATCTAACAAACGATAATGAAAATACTTTTCGAGTTCTGGCATATAACGTGCCAAAAAACGGCGGTCTTGATAAATCGTATTACCGCACAGGGGAGATTTGCCTATGGGTACATGTTGCTTTAAAAATTGAAGCGTCATGGCTTCTGCTTCTGCCTCTGTGATTTGGCTTGCCTGGACGCGTGCTACTAAACCTGATGAATGATGCTGCTTCGTATTCCATTCATCCATGGCATTTAATAAATCATCAGATTGATGCACCGCGATAACAGGTCCTTCTGCGATCACATTCAAGTGGGTGTCTGTCACAATAACAGCCATTTCAATGATCCGTTCTTTCTCTGGATCAAGCCCTGTCATTTCTAAATCCATCCAAATTAAATTATCTGCACTAAATGTCATAGTATTTCCTCATGAATCTCTTATTCTATACCCATCATCCGTCAAGATGCGATGTTAGATGTTAGAATACCGCATAATGTATTAGAATTGCCTCTTTAAATAGTTAGAGAAGAGTATGTTAAATATATCCAGTACGCTTGTGGTAATGATTGCCCTGTTAGTGGCATATCTTTTTGGTTCTTTATCGACAGCGATTATCACCTGCAAACTATTGCGTTTGCCTGATCCTCGTACGCAAGGTTCTGGTAATCCAGGCACAACAAATGTATTACGTTATGGCGGAAAGAAAGCAGCTATTATTACTTTAGTAGGTGATATAACTAAAGGTGCCGTGCCTGTATTAATTGCTAAAGCTTGTAGCTTTAATGATAGCAGCCTGGCACTGGTTGCTCTTGCAGCTTTTCTTGGACATCTTTACCCTATTTTCTTTCGTTTCAAAGGCGGTAAAGGCGTTGCGACAGCGCTAGGTTGCTGGCTTGCTTTATCATGGCTTGTTGCTCTTTTATTGGCCTCAACTTGGTTGTTGGTTGCGCTATTCTCTCGTTATTCTTCTCTTGCTGCTTTAATGACTTCGCTCATCGCGCCTCTGTATGCCTGGTATTTTACAAACCCTTCTTTTGCAGTGATGACATGTGCCATGAGTATTTTATTAATTTACAGACATAAAAAAAATATAGCGAATTTAATGCGGGGAGAAGAAACAAAGATTAAAAAATAGCTTTCTTTTATTTCCCCTTTTTTATTTACCAAGCTCCCATCGCGGATAAATTTTAACGTGAAGATCGCTATGCTCTCCCGCGAGTAAATGCAAACATCCCACATAAGCAATCATGGCACCATTGTCTGTGCAAAATTCATAACGCGGGAAATACGCTTTGCCATTTTCTTCCTGCAGCATAGTGTGTAAAGCGGTTCGCAATGGTTGGTTTGCGCCAACGCCACCTGCCACCACTAATGTTTTTCGATTTGTTAAATGCAATGCACGGCGACATTTAATGACTAACGTGTCAACAACAGCATCTTGAAAGGCGCGTGCAATATCAGCGCGTGTTTGTTGATCGTAAGGTTGTTCAGTATGAATTGTATTCGCAGCAAATGTTTTTAAACCACTAAAACTAAATTCTAACCCGATTCGATTAATCATAGGACGAGGAAAATGAAATCGTGAGGGGTCGCCTTTTTCTGCAAGTGCTGCTAGGGCAGCACCCCCTGGATAACCCAAACCTAATAATTTTGCAGTTTTGTCAAAAGCTTCGCCCACAGCATCATCGACAGATTCCCCCAAAATTTTATAATCACCGAATTCAGCAACATCGACCAATAACGTATGACCGCCTGAGACGAGTAATGCGATAAAAGGATAAGAAGGGGGTTCGGGTTCTAGCATGGGTGCTAATAAATGCCCTTCCATGTGATGTACGGCAACCGTAGGCACATTCCAGGCAAAACCCATACTGCGAGCGAACATTGCCCCCACCAATAAAGCACCTGATAATCCAGGGCCTGCGGTATAGGCTATACCTGTGATATCTTTTGCATGAGAGTGCGCCGCAGATAAGGCTTCTTCTGTCAATCCAATGACTTTACGAATATGATCACGAGACGCTAATTCGGGTACGACCCCCCCATATTCCGCATGAATAGCCACTTGGCTATATAAAGCATGTGATAATAGCCCTTTTTTTGTATCATAAACGGCCACAGCCGTCTCATCGCAAGAGGATTCAATACCTAATACACGCATTTCGCTTTGCATTTCTCTTCATTAGCCATTAGAATCTGGCATTCTTTATCAATTATCCAACGGAGTAAAGTGCTAACAATGCCAAGTATACGTGTGAAAGACAATGAAAACTTCGAAATCAGCTTGCGCCGCTTTAAGCGGTTAACTGAAAAAGCAGGCGTACTTTCTGATTTAAGACGTCATGAATTTTACGAAAAGCCGACTTGGAAGCGTAAGCGTAAAAAAGCTCAAAAGAAAATATCACGAGCTGTCGTTGCTAAAGATAAAGATAAGCAAAGGTAAAGATTATTAATAGAGTATTTTAGAGTAGCAGTCTGTGACGATATCAGCGATTAAAGAAAAGATTCAAGAAGATATGAAAGAAGCTATGCGTAGCCATAACAAAGAACGCCTGGCTGTGATTCGCCTTATATTAGCTGCATTAAAGCAACGCGAAGTGGATGAGCGTATCACCCTGACTGATGAGCATGTGCTTACCATACTGGATAAAATGCTCAAACAGCGCCGTGAATCCATTACACAATATTCTGCAGGGAACCGCCCTGATCTCGTGCAGCAAGAAGAAAAAGAAATAAGCATTATTCAGCATTATTTACCTGAGCCACTCTCCGATGCAGAGATTGATCTATTAATTGATGCAGCTATTAAAGAGACCAACGCGCTGTCTTTGCGTGATATGGGAAAAGTGATGGGAATTGTGAAGCCTAAAGTACAAGGACGTGCAGATATGGCGAATGTGAGTGTTAAAATCAAAGAACGTTTGCCTGCTGCCTGACTATAAACAGGATATAGAGGGGCTATATGAGCGCAGAGCGCATACCTCGCGAGTTTATTCAACGATTACTTACCCATATTGAGCTCGTTGATCTTATTGATACTCGTGTGCCTTTAAACAAAAAATCCAGCAACAATTATTTTGCTTGTTGTCCCTTTCACAGTGAGAAATCCGCTTCTTTTTCAGTGAGTCAAACCAAACAATTTTATTATTGTTTTGGCTGTGGCGCACATGGCAATGCGATTGATTTTTTAATGCAATATGACCGTTTGTCATTTCCAGAAGCGATTGAAGCACTGGCAAAACAAGCAGGGATGGAAATACCAAAACACTCTTCTACTGCTATTCCCAATACAATAATCAACCATACCATTTATGAAACATTGACGCATATTACTCACTTTTATCAAGCCCAATTACGTAAATCCGATAGAGCGATTGAATATTTAAAAAATCGCGGTATTTCAGGTGCCACCGCACGAGATTTTTGTATAGGCTTTGCCCCGTCAGGCTGGGACCCTGTATTACAAGCCTTTGGTAAAACGGCAGCACTCAAGCAACAATTATTAGACGCTGGCATGCTCATCAAGAAAAAAGAAGGAGGTTATTATGACCGCTTTCGTGAACGCATTATGTTTCCTATTCATGATCGCCGTGGCAGGGTGGTTGGGTTTGGTGGCCGTGTGCTTTATACGGGCGAACCCAAATACTTAAATTCACCCGAAACCCCTGTTTTTCAAAAAGGTCATGGACTCTATGGCCTTTATCAAGCATTGAAAGCCAATCGACAATTACAACGTGCCTTAATTGTTGAAGGTTATATGGATGTGATTGCCCTTTTCCAGCATGATATTACGTATGCCGTTGCGACATTAGGCACAGCAACGACAGCTCATCATTTACATTGCTTATTTCGTTATACATCCGATATTATTTTTTGCTTTGATGGCGATCAAGCAGGCCGCACAGCCGCCTGGCGTGCTTTGCTTGTGACCTTACCGGTTATACGCGATGATTCCTGCATACGTTTTATGTTTTTACCCGAAGGCGAAGATCCGGATACCATTGTGCGCAAAGAAGGTAAAAATGGCTTTGAGCAACGCATACAAGCAGCTATGACATTGTCGAGTTTCTTTTTTCAATCCATGAGTGAACAATCTGATTTGAGCAGTATGGATGGCCGAGCGCGCTTTGCAAACCAGGCTAGCGAATACCTTAACCAATTACCTCCTGGCACTTTTCAGCAAATGATGTTTGATGAATTGGCTAAAAAAGCACGGATTGAGATAACGCAATTAAAGCAACCAAAGCAAATAAATTATAAAAAAACGAATAGCAAGAGCCAAAAACCCCGTTCACCTTCTGCTTTACGTCTGGCAATTACTTTACTTATACAAAATCCGCAATTAGCCACAGATCTGCTTCTGCCCCTGCCTTCGTTATCATTGCCAGGAATGGCCTTATTTATAGAGCTAATTGAGACTATCAAAGCCTACTCGCCCCCTCATACGGGGGTACTGTTAGAATATTGGAGGGATCGAAAAGAAAGAAAGTTACTTGAAAAATTGGCTCAAACAGAACATAACGTTCCGACTGCAGGTATTAAAAATGAATTTTTAGGTGCCATAGAACAATTAAAAAAGCTGGCTCATATGCAGGAGATTGAGTATTTGTTAGCAAAAGCAAGCCAAAATAGCTTGTCTTTTGAGGAAAAAAAGCATTTGCATGAGTTGATTCACAATAAAGAATAAATTTTGTAGACTAGACTAGAATCTGTTAACCCTTGTTAAGCTGAGGCAGAATTCCTTAATATCCAGCCTCGTAGCGCGGTTTATATAGAGTAAGGGCTAGATAGGCATAGACAATCAAGGGGTTACGACCAGCATACTCGAATTGTTAACAGACCCTAGTTCAAAACGGAAACAATAGGTATAATGAGTCATTTATTTTGTACTTTTTTACTACTCTGAATGGATGGGTTAAATAATTATGGCTACTAAGGCTAAAGATCAGAAACACCGAACTCGAGCTAAAGATCAAATCAAACAGCAGGTTAAAAACCAAGCGCTGCGAGCTAAAGGTCACAAGCAACCATCAAAAGACCAAGGAAAACAGTCTAAAGATCAAATTAAGCAGTCAGTTAAAGTGCAAAAACAACAGTCTAAAAGTCAAGTGCTGGAAGTCAAAGAGCATAAACAGTTGTCTAAAAATCAAATATTAGAGTTGAAAGAGCACAAGCAGCAGTCTAAAGATCAAACGCCAGAGGTGAAAGAGCAAAAGCAAGTTAAAGACCAAGAGCAGCAAAGATCACGCTTAAAAGACCTTATCATCCGTGGGAAAGAACAAGGTTATTTGACTTATGCTGAAGTGAATGACCATTTGCCCGCCGATATTGCTGATCCTGAACAGATTGAAGAAATCATTGGGATGATTAATGAGATGGGCATCCGCGTTGCAGAAGTAGCCCCTGAAGCCGAAGAATTATTGTTAGCAGACAATGAAGCGGCAACCGATGAAGTGGCTGAAGAAGAAGTCGCAAGTGCGCTGGCTGCAGTAGACAGTGAGTTTGGCCGTACAACAGATCCTGTTCGGATGTATATGCGCGAAATGGGAAGTGTCGAGTTACTTTCGCGCGAAGGCGAAATTGCTATTGCAAAACGTATTGAAGCAGGTATGCATCAAATGCTTAGCACAATGGCCAATCAGCCACAAATGATTGCTGAAGTGCTTGCTGATTACGAGAATGTTGAAAAAGGTGAAATCCGTTTAAGCGAAATTATCTCTGGCTATAATGAGCCTATTGTCGCTTTTACAGAAGAAGAGACCCTGATCGACAAAGACAAGGTAACTGTTGTCGCGTCAGAAGAAGATGAAGATGAAACAGAAGGAGGTAGTGAATTTCTTGAGGAAGAAACAGGCCCTGATCCAGAAATTGCTAAAGTCCGATTTGCCGAATTGCGCGAACTGTATAATGAAACAATTGCAGCTGAAAAAGAGCATGGCACGCACAGTAAAAAATGGCTGAAAAAACGTGATGCATTGGCTAAATGTTTTATGGATATCAAACTTGCCTCACGTCAGTTCAATAAACTCTCTAAGAAGATGCGCGGTTTGCTCGTTGAAATTCGTACGCAAGAACGCCATATTATGAATCTTGCCGTCAATAAAGCACGCATGCCTCGCAAAGTTTTTATTAATTCATTTGTCAATAATGAAACTAACCTTAACTGGATCTCTCAGCATAAAGGAAAAAGCTATAGCGATGACCTTAATACATTTGCGGCTGAAATTTTACGGGCTCAAAATAAATTAATCTCGATGCAAGATTTAATGAAAATGTCGATTGGCGATATAAAAGAAGTGAATCGCCGTATGTCGATTGGCGAAGCAAAAGCGCGCCGTGCTAAAAAAGAAATGGTAGAGGCTAACTTGCGTTTAGTTATTTCAATTGCAAAAAAATATACGAATCGTGGGTTACAGTTTTTAGATTTAATCCAGGAAGGTAATATTGGCTTGATGAAAGCGGTAGATAAGTTTGAATATCAGCGTGGATATAAGTTCTCAACTTATGCTACCTGGTGGATTCGTCAGGCAATCACACGTTCGATCGCCGATCAGGCTCGTACTATTCGTATTCCAGTTCACATGATTGAGACGATCAATAAATTAAATCGTATTTCCCGACAAATTTTGCAAGAAACGGGTTTAGAGCCTACGCCAGAAGAGTTAAGTAAACGTATGGACTTGCCTGAAGACAAGATCCGTAAAGTATTAAAAATTGCTAAAGAACCTATCTCGATGGAAACACCTATTGGTGATGGTGATGATGATTCTCATTTGGGTGATTTCATCAAAGATGAAGGTACTATATTACCTTTGACAGCAGCAACCAACGTAGGTTTATCAGAAGCTACACAAAAAATGTTGAGTGCGCTGACACCCCGTGAAGCAAAAGTGTTACGTATGCGTTTTGGCATTAATATGAATACGGACCATACGTTAGAAGAAGTTGGCAAACAATTTGATGTGACGCGAGAACGCATTCGTCAAATCGAAGCAAAAGCATTACGTAAATTACGTCACCCTTCAAGGTCAGAGCAATTACGAAGTTTCTTAGAAGAACAAGAGTGACAAATCAATGCGGCACTTGTATACTTTGGCACGCATTTGGGTAGCGGCAGAATGAACCTTTACCCATTTATATCCCATACGGGCCCATAGCTCAGTTGGTTAGAGCAGGGGACTCATAATCCCTTGGTCCTAGGTTCGAGTCCTAGTGGGCCCACCATAAATGATTGATAAATATCATATTATTGTTTAATTGAAAGCGGTGAGAGTGAGCAGTTAAATTTAGTAGGACTATAGTAGGAAAGATAAAAAATCTTTTCTTAATCTAAGCAATAAAATATAGGTTATACTTCAAATATGGTTCTTTGCCTAACGGCTTGGAACGTACAGAGGCCTCGGTCGCTGAGCCAGCGTAGCAAATCAGCGACCGCCCATTATTTACCCCTCTCCCATTTAGGCGACTTTCGTATCTCATCAATACTATTATCAGCAACATAAGCGGTTATGAATTCTGCTTTTATGGGCTTTCCGCTTGCATCTCTTTTTATTTCGATAATGACGACAAATTCTTCGTAAACAACACTTACACGTCTATTAGGCTCAACCACTTTATCTTTCTTATTCCACCCTTGGTAAAGCTCAGCATTTGGATTTTCCAAGGTTGCCTTTATCCAATCAATCCGTTCTGCCCTGCTTTTAGAAAACGTATCCTTCTTTCCATCCCTAGCAGTGGATTCATAAAATACATGACCAAATTTAGTGGGCTTAAAATAGACTCTGATGTTATCAAAGGTAATGATTTTACCTCGACAATAATGCTTTTCGTAATGCTGCCTATACTCCGCTGGTGTTGCGTAGCAAACGAGGGCTGGTTTTGACATTCACCATCCCCCTTCTAACCTAATTTTGAAAATATTAAATTTTTCTTCGCGCTGAACAGTCGGCCGCAATTTGTGGTGCAATTCCTGTTCAAGGTGCGTAATAATTTCGAGCTTAGCTTGGCTTTTCGTTCCATCGTTCATTTTGGCACTGACTATGCCAAGCAAGAAATCAGTAAACTGTATCAATGCAACCTGATGCGAAGGCAGCGCTTGTATAAAGTTAATTTTTGCCGTGAGATTGGCATTAGATAAACATTCTGACAGCACTTTTAGTCTTGAAGGGTCACGGTTAGTTTTTGTATCGCAAAAGATTGTGTAAGTGTTTAAATCCAGAATCCAATGATGTAGCAACTGATAGTAAAATTTATAAAAACCCAACTCTTTATCGTGATTATGCCAGCCCAAATCCACTTTGCTTGATTCAATCGCAATGCATCTAAATCGCAGTTTATCTTGATACGAGATAAATAAATCAATTAGCGCAAGATAAAAGTCCTTTTTGGAAGGCGAGATTTTGCTCCATTTAATTTCACCCCATACTTTATGCTTTTGACGCAATTGCGTAATGCCAGCTTTAACATCCTCACGAATATCGGCAGGCAACCAAAGACTGCCGATCATGAAATATTGGCCGGTTTGTTTCTTTGCGATCAAATCTTGCCGACTTTCATCGCAATAAACTTCAAAATCCATAATTCACCCTGTCACTGCACAAATGTGGGCAGATTATAGAGAATCTAAGAACGATCTGATAGGAAAATTAAAGGCACAGGATGATAGCTACATATTTTGATCATCCTAATCTCGCTCCAACGCACCGTGATACTTTGCATTATATCCAACCGTTAATCGCCCCTTTTTGGTATCGATTTTTCGAACCTGATACTGAGCTATTTGGCTGGTATCACTCAAATGTGTTCCTGAGCAAGGATCAGAACACAAGCCCTCTATTTTTATACATCTAACATTGTTTGCATCATATTCTTCAGCTACCTGTTTAGCACTTGAGATAATCTTATTCACCTTTTCTTCAATAGAATTTTTTTCCACTGCTCCTTTCAACTTGAAATCAACTTTTGCCTGATTTGGAAAATGATTAGCAGAAATTTGCTCTTGGTAATTATAAACAGTCCTAAGAATTCCACCCGTGATATGACCAGCCGTGTGTAACGCGGCATATTCCAGACGCTTTACTCCATCAATAGAGAGCTCCACAACGTCACTAACCTTAAATTGGCTAATATCATCGACGTAGTGATTAATTTCATTAATATCACGCAAATCCCTTAGTTTTGTTACCTTAACTCCGTTAATGACACCTTCATCACTGGGCTGACCTCCACCTTGTGGGTGAAATATTGTTTCATCTAATCTCATATAACTACCCTGCTCATCTGCTCCAATAAATGTAATCTTGGCATTGTGTTTAAACAGGTATGTGTTTTCCCAATACAGCCTTTTCATAGTGTTAACCTCTTTGATTTATTCCATTTGCGCAGCAAGTCTCGCCTGCAATTCTTTTGTTTTACCTTTAAAGAAAACGGTATCTAATTCACATTTAATAAATTCTGAAGGTAATTTCGACGAATCAATGCATATAAAACCATTTTTTTCATAAAATCGTTTTGCCGCATGCAAAATATCCAAAGTGCCAAGATATAAATGACTGAATCGATGCTTCATGGCGGACGTTAAAAGTGTATAGAGTAATTTTCTGGCAACACCTTTTCCTCTATAAGGTTTACTCACAAAGAATTTCTTTATTTCCGCATCATGTTGATTTATTTTTTTCAAACCAATACTTCCGATCACTGTTCCTGTCTCGTCAACTGCGTACCAAAAATTACAGGAACGATTGAAATAATACTCATCTTCTGCTTTTAGAATGCCAATGTTGAGGTCATCCGTAACGGGTATTGAGAATTCCTGCTTCTGGATGCTTTCAATCATGCTTATAATTTGTTTTCGCAGGGGGCGAGAAGTTGATAGTGTATGAATTTTAATTTTTTCTCGAAAAAGTCTGCTTTTATTCAGCGCATCAGCATATTTCTGCATGGCATCAATTATCTGGCTTTGATCTTCTACTGTTAAATATTCCATGGCATCTTTAATTTTTATAATGGAAAATTCATCTATATGGTTAAGCTCAAGCCGTCCCTTTGGAGTAATTTGTAAATATTTTTCACGTTTATCAGTTCCATTGCTGACATCCACCAATTTTTCCTTAATGAGCGCACTTACGATCCGAGACATATTTGAAGAAGATAATAAAAGCAAATGTCCCAGTTTTGCGATTGTAATATTTGGCTCATTCATGATTTCTATCAAGGCATGCCAATGTTGTGGCGTTCTATTGGTGCGCGACATATTTAGTTGAAGCATACCCAATTCTCTAACTAGCTTACGCGCTGCGTGTCTTAAACTTTCGATTATATCTTTCATTTTTGATTTCTCAGGACACTACATGACTTAATAATGCGATTCGCGCACCGAAACCGATTAAAGCAACACCCATTACTTTACCGATATAATGTTGAATCGTATTTAGGCGCGCCCTTATTCGCTGATGTGTAATCATCAGCGCCAGCCATGAGAACCAAACAAAGTGGATCAAGGCGATTTCAATGCCAAAACCCAATTGCTCTATCCACGAGGACGATGGATTTATTATCAATGTGAAAAATGCCAAGATAAACATAATGGCCTTGGGATTTAACAAATTACACAGAAGACCCTGCATAAAGCCCTGATATGTGTTCATAGTATCGTTGGTGGTTTGTTCCGTAATTTGCATCACAGAATGCTTTGCTAGCAAACTTTTTACTCCTATATAAATTAAATAGGCAGCGCCAATGTATTTGATGATGCTAAACAGTATCAGAGATTTTGAAATAACAATTGCCAATCCCAAAATACAATAAGCAGAATGAATCAGCAAACTGCAAGATACGCCAAGTGCAGTAAAAATCCCGCATCGCCTATTCCGCAACAATGCATTTTTAACCACCATTGCAAAATCAGGCCCTGGGGAAATTGCCGCGAGCATAATAATTAAGGAAATAGTAATAAATTCAGACATCGCAGCCACTCCCAAATCAACAATATTATAATAAGCAACTAATAATATAAATGCGCCCATTTTGCAACTAATTTTATTATTACATCATGTTATCCATTGAAATATATAAACTTTTTCGAAGAGTAAAAAACATGGAATAACCATAGCCTGATATCATTTCTTGAATCACAAATAGAATTCTACTGTTTTTCTTTAACAAACATCTCATCTAATGTTTTAGCCGTTAAAATATTACTGCCCCAGGCTAATAATGTTTCCGAGTTGGCACCCATAATGCGTTGAGTATAAGAAGAAGGCACTGTACCGAAACGGCTTTGCATCAGACGTAGAAGCAATGCTGCTTCGCCTTGCTGCATACCTTGCTGTATACCTTGCTGCACTCCTCTTTGCTCAAATTGTTGTGCTAAGGTCATGACTTCACCTCGTAATTTGCCCGTTAAATAACAATTCACTTTTTCAATAAAAATCTCAATTTCATTCCCATGAGAATTAACTCCGTCCAGCACGTATTCTAGCACAACATGCCCTAAAAAAATCCCCGCTAGTGACCATTTTTTTTCTAATTGATCCACCCAAGGCAAGAGCGTTTCTAAGAAAGATGCTAAATTTCGTATTGTCCGGTATTTTAACGCAAATTCAAGCAGTCCTGAGCCCAGGTGTTTTTGTAAATCTTCGTCATCCAATCGTTGTAAATCGATTAATTGATAAGGCTTAAATAACCATTCTCGCGCCCAG